>JBAIYN010000297.1:0-5173 GCA_037915775.1 Burkholderiales bacterium
CCTGCTCGCGCTCACGCTCAACGGCGTGCGCGTCGTATGCGCGTACTTTCCGAATGGCCAGGCGGTCGGCAGCGACAAGTACGGCTACAAGCTGAAGTGGATCGCGGCGCTGACCGACTGGTTGCGCGGCGAGCTCGCGCGACACGACAAGCTGGTGCTCGCCGGCGACTTCAACATCGCGCCCGAGCCGCGCGACGTGCACGACCCGCTGGTGTGGGAAGGCCAGGTACTGTTCTCGGAGCCCGAGCGCGCCGCGTTCCGCGCGCTGCTGGACCTGGGGCTGAAGGACGGCTTTCGCCTGTTCGTGCAGCCCGAGCGCAGCTACACGTGGTGGGACTACCGCAACATGGCGTTCCGCCGCAAATGGGGACTGCGCATCGACCACATCCTGCTGTCTCCCACGCTCGCCGCGCAATGCACCGCGTGCACGATCGACATCGAGCCGCGCAAGCGCGAGCAGCCGAGCGACCATGCGCCAGTGATTGCGACGCTCGCGTAAATCGATACCTGCGCGGCGGCGCACGGACATCATCTCGGCATCAAGTTCGTCCTCACCGCCGTGATAGATGCCTTGATGTCCACAGTTACCGCCATCTATTCGAATGACCCCGGGTCCCTGACTGCGTCGTGGTCATCGGATCGTGATTTGATGCAGGTCCAAGGCGATGCGAAACGTACCGGGTACCGTTACAGCACATTGCCAAACATGCTCGTGGTCGTTATGTCGGTGACAACCCTCCTTCGCGCTGCAGCCGCCGCTGGCGATGCGGTCACACTCACTTACGATGACGGCGTGAACCCGGAAGTCCTACGCATCGTCATGCCGGTCGCCGTTCACGGTGAATACCTGGAGGCGATCGTCGACCCGGCCGAGAACACACGTAAGCTGATCAAGCTCTCGAAGATTGCCTCCGTGCGATGCGCCGGGGGAAGATTTGCGCTGAACGCCACGGCGCGTTCATCGAGCGCCGAGAGAGCCTTTATCTGAGTCGGAAGTGCCGCCCCGTTCTGGGCTGCAGCGCTCACGCTCGATAATGGATCTTGGCTGCGCCTGCGGCGGGTGCGGCCCGCCTTAGCGAAAGCGGGCAGAACGCCATCGCTCCCCACCCGTTTGCAGCGGTTCTCTTCTTGCTGACGCACCGGCTTGCGATCGGCCCGTCGGGCAGTTGACCACGTGCGCATCCATGCGAGGCAGGACGCCGTCGCCGGCACGGCAAAGATCACACCGATCTTGCTATCCCCGCAATACCCCCCACCTATAATCGACTGAACGCCTGCGGCCACTCGCCGCGCTGGGAGCATTCATGAGCAACGCAAGACACGCCCGCGTCCTAATCCTCGGTTCCGGGCCGGCGGGCTATACGGCGGCGGTGTACGCGGCGCGCGCGAACCTGAAGCCGATGCTGATCACGGGACTCGCGCAGGGCGGCCAGCTGATGACCACCACCGACGTCGACAACTGGCCGGCCGATGCGGACGGCGTGCAGGGGCCGGAGCTGATGGAGCGGTTCCTGAAGCACGCGCAACGCTTCGACACCGAGATCGTGTTCGACCAGATCCATACCGTGCATCTGAGGGAGCGGCCGTTGCGCCTGGTCGGGGACAGCGGCGAATACACCTGCGATGCGCTGATCGTTGCCACCGGCGCGTCAGCCAAGTACCTCGGGCTGCCGAGCGAACAGGCGTTCATGGGCAAGGGCGTGTCGGGCTGCGCGACCTGCGACGGCTTCTTCTACCGCAACCAGGACGTCTGCGTGGTCGGCGGCGGCAACACCGCGGTCGAGGAAGCGCTGTACCTGGCAAACATCGCGAAGAAGGTGCACGTGATCCACCGGCGCGACAAGTTCCGCGCCGAGCCGATCCTGATCGACAAGCTGATGGCCAAGGTCAAGGAAGGCAAGGCGGAGCTGCACCTGTGGCATGAGCTCGACGAGGTGCTCGGCAACGACTCGGGCGTCACCGGAGTGCGCATACGCAACAGCAGAACCGGCGCGAAATCCGATCTTGCTGTCCAGGGATGCTTCATCGCGATCGGACATCAGCCGAACACCGAGATCTTCACGGGGCAACTCGACATGGTGAACGGTTACATCGTCACCAGAGGCGGCGCCAGCGGCATGGCGACGATGACGAGCATCGAGGGCGTTTTCGCGGCCGGCGACGTGCAGGACCACGTGTACCGGCAGGCGGTCACGTCCGCGGGCACCGGCTGCATGGCTGCGCTCGATGCGCAGCGCTGGCTCGAGCAGCAGGAAGAGAAGCAGCCGGCGGCAGCCGCGCGCGCCGCAGTCGCCGCGTAACGGCGGGCGGGCCGATGTCCGCGCGCCTCAAGCACCTGGGCGAGCTTGCGCACCTGCGCGAGCAGCTCGCCGAGCGGGCGCGTGCACACGAGCGCGAGGCGCAGGCGATCGTCGCGCGCCGCAAGCGCGCCGAACGCTCCACGCACGATTTCATGCAAGCGATGGACGAGATCGGCGGGGTGCAGCCGCTCGAGCCCCACGGCCGTCACGTGCGCACCCCCAAGCCGCACCCGCCACACCCGCGCCAGCGCGAGCTGGACGAGCGGCAGGTGCTCGAGTCATCGGTGTCGGACGAGATCGACGTCGATTCGCTGCTCGATACCGACGAGTCGCTGTCGTTCCGCCGTCCCGGCATCGGCCCGGAGACGGTGCGCAAGCTGCGCCGCGGCGAGTGGTCGATCCAGGATCAGCTCGACCTGCATGGCCACCGGATCGACGAAGCGCGCACCGCGCTGGTCGAGTTCCTGCGTGATGCCGGCAAGCGCGGCCTGCGCTGCGTGCGCATCGTGCACGGCAAGGGCCTGGGATCGAAGGATCGCGCGCCGGTGCTGAAAGGCAAGGTGCGCGCGTGGCTCGCGCAGCGCGACGAGGTCATCGCGTTCTGTCAGGCACGCCCGGCCGCCGGCGGCAGCGGCGCGCTGGTCGTGCTGCTGCGCCCGTCGGCCTGACGGTCAGATCGCCTCGTTGCCGGTCTCGCCGGTGCGGATGCGGATCACCTGCTCGACGTCGCGCACGAAGATCTTGCCGTCGCCGATCTTGCCGGTGCGCGCCGCCTTCATGATCGCTTCGACCGCCTGCTCAACCATCGCCTCGGGCACCACCGCGTCGATCTTGACCTTGGGCAGGAAGTCGACCACGTACTCGGCGCCGCGATAGAGCTCGGTGTGACCCTTCTGGCGCCCGAAGCCCTTGACCTCGGTGACCGTCATGCCGGTCACGCCGACGTCGGCGAGCGCCTCGCGCACTTCGTCCAGCTTGAACGGCTTGATGACTGCGGTGATCTGTTTCATGGTGGACCCCCTCGATTGCGACAGATTCTAACCGCCGTTGTCCTCGCGGAACCGGTTCGTGATCGGATAGCGCCAGTCTCGGCCCCGAGCCGGAGGCGAGCCAAAAACCTCCCGCCAGAGGCGGCGGGCGCGACCGCAGGCCATCAATCTTCCTCTACGAACCGGTTCGTAATCGGGTAACGCCAGTCGCGCCCAAAGCCCCGGTGCGTGACGCGGATGCCGACCGGTGCCTGGCGCCGCTTGTATTCATTTATGCGGATCATCCGCACCACGCGCCGCACCTCGGCCTCCGGGTAGCCGGCGGCGATCACCTCCTCGATGCTCTGCCCCTCCTCCATGTAGCGCTGGATGATGCCGTCGAGCACGTCGTACGGCGGCAGGCTGTCCTGGTCGAGCTGATCCGCCTTCAGCTCGGCACTCGGCGCGCGCGTGATGATGCGCTCGGGGATCACCTCGGAGATCGAATTGCGATAGCGCGCCAGCGCGTACACCAGCGTCTTGCGGATGTCCTTGATCACCGCGAAGCCGCCCGCCATGTCACCGTACAGCGTCGCGTAGCCGACCGCCATCTCGCTCTTGTTGCCCGTGGTCAGCACGATCGAACCCGATTTGTTCGACAGCGCCATCAGCAGCGTGCCGCGGATGCGCGCCTGGATGTTCTCCTCCGTGGCGTTCCACGGCATTCCGCGGAACTCCTTTGCCAGCGTGGCGAGGAAGCCGTCGAACACCGGCTTGATCGGCAGCTCGTCGTAGCGGACCTTCAGCCGCGCGACCATCTCCCGTGAGTCGAGCCAGGAAATATCGCGCGTGAACTGCGACGGCATCATCACCGCCCGCACCTTCTCGTGACCGAGCGCGTCGCACGCGATTGCCAGCGTCAGCGCCGAATCGACGCCGCCCGACAGGCCGACGATCGCGCCGGGAAAACCATTCTTGCCGAGATAGTCGCGCACCCCGAGCACCAGCGCGCGATACGCCTGACTCTCGATCGACCCCAGGTCCGCGCATGCTCCCGCCTGCGGCACGCCGTCGACGAAGTCGACGACCAGCAGCGCCTCCTCGAACTGCGGCGCCATCCGGACAAGCTGGCCGTGCGCATCCAGGATGAACGACGCCCCGTCGAACACGAGCTCGTCCTGCCCGCCGACCAGATTCGCGTACACGAGTGCCAGCCCGCTGCGCGATACGTTCGCGCGCATCACCTCGAGCCGCTGCGCCTGCTTGCCGAGGTGGAACGGCGAGCCGTTCGGCACCAGCAGCACCTGAGTGCCCGCCGACCGCGCGCATTCAGGTGCATATGGGAACCACGTATCCTCGCAGATGTTGATGCCGAAGCGCGTGCCCTTGATGTCGAACACGAACGGACGGTTGTCCGGAATGAAGTAGCGCTGTTCGTCGAAGACGTCGTAGTTGGGCAGGTCGTGCTTGCAGTAGGTCCCGTGCACGGCGCCGCCGTGCAGCAGCGACGCGGCATTGAAGCGCCGGCCCTCGCGCTGCAGCGGGTGGCCGACGACGACGCGCAACTCGGGCCACTGCAGCAGTTGTCCCGCCAGCCTTGCCAGCGCTTCGTCGCTGGCTGCGTAGAATGCGCGGCGCAGCAGCAGGTCCTCGGGCGGATAACCGCTGAGCGAAAGCTCCGGAGTCAGGAGAACGTCGGCGTGGGCGTCGGCCGCGCGCCGCGCCATGTCGAGAATCCGCCGGCTGTTGCCTTCGAAATCGCCGACCGTGCAGTTGATCTGTGCGACGGCGACCCGGACGTGCGAACTCATCGGACTTGTGCTTGACGTTGGGCGCGAATTATCGCACGCAGATCGTCGACGACCTCTCCGCGATCGGCCGCGATGCGTGGACGCGGCTGCTCGC
>JBAIYN010000368.1:0-10537 GCA_037915775.1 Burkholderiales bacterium
GGTCCCGAAAACGTCGAAAAGTACTGCACGGATCGCCATGATTTCCCCTCCAAGGCGCTCAGTATATTGGGCTCGCGCTCGGCCGTCGGGGCACGCACCCACGATCGTCGGTTCGGGGACGACGCGAAAAAAAGGGCCGCTTGCGCGGCCCGATGTCTTTGCGTTGATCTCGATCTTCTTGACTGCGTCTCCTTCGACCTCGCCCTCCTCATCCTCGGCGCGGCGGCCCGACTTAGTCGGGCCGATCATCGCGCTGGGGCGCGAAGGATAGGCCGAGCCGCATTCCGCCTCAAGCTGCAGTGCAGCGAATACCTCCCGCGCCGGTTCAGGCCGCGAGCTTCTGCTTGCGCTGGTCGAGGAACTGCTCGTCTTCCGTCGAGCCCTTGAGGGCTGCCGTCGAGGCATCGTGCTCGATGGTCGTCGTGACCGCGTCGAAGTAGCCCGTCCCGACCTCGCGCTGGTGCTTGACCGCAGTGAAGCCCTTCTCCGCCGCCGCGAACTCGGCCTCCTGCAGTTCGACGAAGGCGCTCATCTGGTTGCGCGCGTACCCGTGCGCAAGGTTGAACATCGAGTAATTCAGGCTGTGGAAACCCGCCAGCGTGATGAACTGGAACTTGTAGCCCAGCGCGCCCAGTTCCTTCTGAAACTTGGCAATGGTCGCGTCGTCCAGGTTCTTCTTCCAGTTGAAGCTCGGCGAGCAGTTGTAGGCAAGCATCTTGCCCGGGAACTGCTTGTGAATCGCCTCGGCGAACGCGCGCGCGTAGGCGAGGTCCGGCTTGCCGGTCTCGCACCACACGAGATCGGCGTACGGCGCATAGGCCAAACCGCGCGACACCGCCTGCTGCAGGCCGGGCTTGGTGCGGAAGAAACCCTCGATCGTGCGCTCGCCGGTCAGGAACGCCTTGTCGTTCTCGTCGACGTCGCTGGTCACCAGATCCGCGGCCTCGGCATCCGTGCGCGCGACCAGGATCGTCGGCACGCCCATCGTGTCCGCCGCCAGGCGCGCGGCGACGAGCTTCGCGACCGCTTCGCGCGTCGGCACCAGCACCTTGCCGCCCATGTGGCCGCACTTCTTGACCGACGCAAGCTGGTCCTCGAAGTGCACGCCCGCCGCGCCGGCGTCGATCATCGCCTTCATCAGTTCGAATGCATTGAGCACGCCGCCGAAACCGGCTTCGGCATCGGCAACGATCGGCGCGAAGTAGTCGATGTAGCCCGGATCGCCCGGGTTCTTGCCTTCCATCCACTGGATCTGGTCGCAGCGCGTCAACGCGTTGTTGATCCGGCGCACCACCGCGGGCACCGAGTTGGCCGGATACAGCGACTGGTCAGGGTACATCTCGCCGGCGATGTTGGCGTCGCCCGCGACCTGCCAGCCCGACAGGTAGATCGCCTTCAGGCCGGCCTTGACCTGTTGCATGGCCTGGTTGCCGGTCAGCGCACCGAGCGAATTGACGAACGGCTCCTCGCTCATCATCCGCCACAGACGCTCCGCCCCGCGCTTGGCCAGCGTGTGCTCGACCTGCACCGAACCGCGCAACCTGACGACGTCGTCTGCGGTGTACCCGCGTTTGATGCCCTTCCAGCGCGGGCTTTCGTTCCATTCCTTCTGCAGGCGTTGCGCCTCAAGCTTGCGTGCGGTCATGCGTGCTCCAGTGTCAGATGTGGTTCCAGTGAATGCATCGATTCGGGTGTCCGCGACCCGCAAACCCGGCCGCAGCACTGGGAAGAAATCTTAGGGAGCGCCGAGCGGTGCAGCAACACATTTGTCTTATATAAGAGGCGGATCGATCTGTTTTGATTTCAATGATCTACGCTTTTCATTTCGCGATTCGGTATGCCGTTTGGGGTCGTGAAAGCGGCTCTATTGCTGCGCACAAGCGATGATTGCGCGATATGAAACTTTTCCCGTCGTCTGAAAAAGCCCGACGCCTCGAAGCGCGGGTCAGCCGTGCAGCGATTGTTCGCTGACGAGAATTCCGTCGCGATCGGCGTAGACCCACTCGCCGGGTCGCACGGGAACTCCGAGAATTTCCACCGGCACGTCGCGCTGCCCCTCCCCGCGCTTGGTCGAGCGCCGCGGATTCAACGCGAGCGCTCTCACGCCGAGGTCGCAAGCGTCGATTTCGTCCGCATCGCGGACGGATCCGTGGACGATCACGCCCTGCCACTGGTTCTTCGCCGCCGTCGTGGCGAGATTTCCGCCCAGCACCGCGCAGCGCAGGCTCCCTCCCGCATCGACGACGAGCACCCTGCCCTGCCCCGGCTGCCGGACGGCTTCCGCGAGCAGTGAGTTGTCCTCGAAGATCTTGAGCGTCACCGTGGGGCCGTGAAATTGAGCCCTCCGCCCCAGGCTGAGCCATCCCGGTGGAAGCACGCGTAGCGAGTCACCCGCAAGCCTGTCTTCGTGCGCGTCGCACAGATCGGTGGTCGCATATGGGACCGGACCCGCCATCGTTTCACTCCGTCAATGGTTTTCCTACCCCCGAAGCGCGCGCTCGCGCGCCCACACGCAGCGCAGTGATCAGCGCGCCGATCTGGAACAACGCGATCGCATACAGGCCCAGCACGAAACGACCGGCATCGAGCAGCGGCCCGATCAACATCGGGGTCAGCGCGAGGCCGACGTCGAGTCCGGAGTAGACGAATCCGTATACGCGGCCGAACGAGCCCTTGCCAAACTGCGCGGTCGCGGCCTTGCGCACCAGCAGATCGCGGTTCGGTCCGGCGACGCCGACCCCGAAGCCCATCATTGCCATGCAGGCGAGCACCGCCCACTGCGGCACGACCCCCGTGGCGAGGACGAGCGCAAACCCCGCGGCGACCCCGAGCATCACCGCAACAACAAAATCCGTGTCGCTAAATCGGGTGGACGCAAAGCCACCGGCGACGATGCCCGCAGCGCTGCCCAACAGATACGCGGTGAGGCCGGCCGAGGCCAGCGCAAGCGGCATGCCATAGACGTGTCCGAGCACCGTCGGTGCGAAGTTCTGCAGGATGCCGAACGCAGAGGTCGAAAGCAGGAAGAACATGAAGCTCAGCCACACGGCGGTCGATTGCAGGAACGCGAACTGCGAAGCGGTGCGCAGCTCCGGCTTGCGGCTGGAGCCGGAGCCGACGAGTTCCTGAACCTGCAGATCGTCAAGACTCGATCGCCGCATCTGCAGCAGCACGAACACGGCACCTCCCACGAGCCCGGCGCCCGCAGCGGCGACGTGCCAATTCCACAGTCCCGCCAGACCGGTCACGAACACCGGCGCTGCGGCCCACCCAAGGTAGCCGACCAACCCGTGCACCGAGAACGCGTGCCCTAGCCTTGCAGTCGAGACGCGGCGGTTGAGCAGAGTGAAATCGGCGGGGTGGAAGATCGAGTTGCCGAGGCCGGCGACGCCGGCGCCCAGGATCAGGCCCGCATAGCTCGCTGCGAGCGAAACCAATCCCGCCCCGATCGCAAGCATGCCGATACCGAACATCATGACCCGCCGCGCGCCGACCCGGTCGACGACAAATCCCGCCAGCGCCTGCCCGATGCCGCTGACGACAAAGAACACCGTCGCCAGGAAGCCGACTTGCGTGAACGACAGGTCGAACTCCTTCATCAGCCAGGGATAGAGCGACGGCAGCAGCAGATGAAAGAAGTGCGACGTGCCGTGCGCCAGCCCCACCAGCGAGATGACCTCGAAATCGCGGCGCGCGGCCGGGGATTCGAGAGCGACGCTCATCGCTGTGCTCTCACCGGCTCTCGCCGATCGCAAAGGTCGGCGCAACTGACTCCGCCGCGCGCCGAGTTCCGCAACTGCATGACTCCTCCCTCCATGATGGCGGGCCTCGCCATCACTTCAACGCCGTTCGAGTGGTGATCGATGGGATAATACGACCTGACCTCACGAGGAATACCCATGCGCCGCACCCGCTATATCTCACGCGCGCGCCACTCCGCCGACGCTGAAACGCTCGCCAAGCTGGCTCGGCGTCTGTCCGAATCGGGCAGCCGCATCGAAGATCGACTGTGGGAGCGCCGGCTGGTCGAATTGATCAACGACCGCCTCGGCCGCGGCTTCGCCGATGCGATCGAGGCCGCGCTCGACGACCTGTCGCGCACCAACGCGCGCGCCTACGACGACCTCGCCGACCTCGCCGAATCCTCCGCCGAGAGCGCAACGATCGACATCGACGGCAAGCCCCACGATGCGCTGCTGATTGCGGTTCCGGTGCTGGCGTGGTCGCGCTACCGTCTGCCCGCAACATCGCTGTCGGGCGCGCTGGTCGACAACGTCGCAGTCCAGATCACCGGCCATCTGGCCGCGCGCGGAACGAGGCTCGCGGTCGCAGACTACCTGTACTCGATCGACCAGTTGCCCGAATCGCTGGGCGAGGTCTACGACACCGCGCACGCCCTGTTTGCAGCGGCGACCGAGGGCAAGAGGCTGAAAGTCGATCCGAAGAGCCTGCGTGAGCCGGTATCGATGCTGGCCGACACACGGTACCTGCTGGCTGCGCTGATCGCGCCACAGGGCCAGGCGCTTTATCACTGGCAGGAAACCGGCGTCGACCCCGATGCCAAGCAGGGCGCAATCGCGACGTTCTGCGAGCAGACCGGCAATGTGTTGCAGCCGATGATGACGGGATGCCGATACCGCGTGCTGGCACCAAACGCGTTTCACGCGGCGCTGCGCAACGCCGACCGCGATCTGCGCGAGTTCTCGGTCGAAGCCGCGGCCGCCTATCTGAAGCTCGCCTACGACATCGGTCCGGCGGCGCTGCAGGCGACGGTCGCCGCGTTCGAAGACAAGCGGGTGGAGGAGATGCGCATCGGCATTTCCCGCAGTTCAGACGAAGATGCGGTGATCGAGGGCGTGGTGTGGCCTCTGCTCGGCGACGACGAGGACAAGGCGCAGGAGGAAATAGAAGCCTCATTGCGCGCGCACGGAATCATTCGCGTCAACACCCACGCACAACGCTTCCCGCTGGAGTATTGCGACGACTGCGGTGCGCCGCTGTTCCCCAATCCGGCCGGGCACGCGGTGCACGCGGAGCCGCCCGAGGAAGCCGACGAACAGCCGGCCGCGCCGCTGCATTGACGGACGGATAAAGTCGGTCGGCAATGCCGACCGACGACTACTTCCGCATCAAAGTACTTTTGCCGAACAAACTCTCGATCAGATCGACCGCCAGCTCGGCGGTGCGATTGCGCACATCGAGCGCAGGATTCAGCTCCATCACGTCGAGCGAGGCCAGCAGGCCGGAATCCGCGATCATCTCCATGCACAACTGGGCTTCGCGGTAGCCGGGCCCGCCGCGCACGGTGGTCGCCACGCCGGGCGCAATCTCGGGATCCAGGAAATCGACGTCGAAACTGACGTGCAGATGCGTGTCGTGGTTCATCATCGCGAGCGCCAGCTCCATCGTGTGGCGCAGCCCCATTTCGTCGATGAAACGCATGTCGAACACCTCGAGCCCGACCTCGTGCACGAAGCGCTTCTCGCCGGGGTCGACGCTGCGAATGCCGATCTGGCGGATCGATTTTGGATTGATTGCCGGCACTTCGCCGCCGACCGCAATCAACTCGCGCGGCCCGTGGCCGCACAGGCACGCGACCGGCATGCCGTGCAGGTTGCCGCTCGGGGTCAGCACGTTGGTGTTGAAGTCGGCGTGTGCATCCAGCCACAGCACGCGCAGCTGACGGCCCGTGGCGCGGCAATGGCGCGCCACCGCGGCGATCGAACCGACCGCGAGGCTGTGGTCGCCGCCGAGCGTGATCGGCAGCCGCTGCGCGCGCAGTTCCTCTAGTACCGCATCGTGGACGAGCCGGGTCCAGGCGACGACCTCGGGCAGATGGCGATAGCCGTCGACCGGCGGCAGCCACGGGTTGGCCGGACCGACGAGGTTGCCCCGGTCGGCGACCTCGATGCCATGGTTCTGCAGCGACGAGACGATCCCCGCCACCCGCAGGGCCTCGGGGCCCATGCTCGCGCCGCGCACGCTGGCGCCGACATCGGTCGGCGCGCCGATCAGGCTGACTCTTCGGTTCATGCGCGAATTGTCCACGAAGAAGGATTGCGCCGGCAGCGGTCTCGGCGAAAATGCGTGCCTTGGACAGCGACCTTGGAGGCCTTCATGACGGCACGACTCGGCCACCTCTTCTTTCGCGCGGGAGCGATCGCTGCGGCCGCCTTCGCAATGCTGGCCGTGCTGAACGCTGCAGCGCAGACCAGTTCATCGACATGGCCCGACAAGCCGATCAAGCTGGTCGTCCCCTATCCGCCGGGCGGCCTGACGGACACGCTCGCGCGCTCGGTCGCCGAGCCGCTGTCAAAGGTGCTCGGCCAGGCCGTGGTGATCGACAACAAGCCGGGTGCCGGCACCCTGCTTGGCGCGCAGATCGTCGCGCGCAGCGCGCCCGATGGCTACACGCTGCTGATGGCGACCAGCACCACGCTGGCCATCAGCCCGGCGCTCTATCGCAACAACATGATCGATCCGGTTCGGGATTTCGCGCCCGTCTCGCTGGTCGCGAGCGTGCCTTTCTTCATGGTGACGCCGAGCGACACCGGCTGGAACTCGGTGCGCGATGTCGTCGAAGCCGGGCGCAAGGCGCCATCGCCGCTGCAGTACGGATCGGCGGGCAGCGGCAGCCCGCATCATCTGGCGATGGAGATGCTGCAGACGGCTTCGGGCGTGAAGTTCGAGCACATTCCGTATCGCGGCAGCCAGCTGGCGATCCCTGATCTGCTGGCCGGGCGCTTCAAGGTCATGGTGACGGACCTGACGCCGGCGCTGGCGCACATCCGCAGCGGCAAGCTCAAGGTGCTGGCAACCACGGCGCCGACGCGCTCGGCCATGCTGCCCGATGTTCCGACCTTCGCCGAAGCGGGGTATCCGACGGTGCAGGCGGTCGCCTGGCAGAGCATCGTCGCGCCGGCCGGCACCCCGAAGCCGGTCGTCGATCGGCTCGCTGCCGAAATCGGCGCCATCGTGCGCAGCGACACGCTGAAGAATCGGTGCCTCGCGATCGGCTGCGACACCCTGAATCCAACCTCGCCGGCGGAGTTCGCCGAATTCGTCAAGAGCGAGACGGTGCGCTGGGCGAAGATCGTCCACGATTCCGGCGCGAAGGCTGACTGAAACCTCTCGGAGACACACGCATGGCCCCTGTCATCGACGTCCACACCCACATGCTCAACCACGACTACCTCGCGCTCCTCGAAAAGCACGGTGGGCCGAGGCTCACGCTGAAGGAAGTCGTGGGCGGGCTGCGCGCGATCCACCTCGACGATGCACCCTTCATGACGCCGGTTGCCGAAATGTTCGACTACCCGGCCCGCATCAGCATGATGGACGAGGTCGGCATCGACGTGTCGGTGATCTCGCTCACCTGCCCCAACGTCTACTGGGGACCGCCCGAGGTCAGCCTGCAGGCGGCGCGCGTGATGAACGACGACATGGCCGCGGCGCGGTCGCGCTACGCGGGCCGCATCGAGTACTTCTGTTCGCTGCCATGGCAGCACGCGGAGCTCGCGACGGCCGAACTCGCGCGCGCGAAGGCTCAGGGTGCCTGCGGCGTGATGGTGCTCGCGAATATCGCCGGCCGGCCGCTGACCGCGCCGGAATTCGCCCCGATCTGGCAGGCGATCGATTCGCTCGCGCTGCCGGTGCTCGTGCATCCGACCGCGCCGCCCGGCGTGCGTGAGATGCAGATGAACGAGTTCCAGCTCACCGCGTCGATCGGCTTCACCTTCGACACGACGCTGGCGGTCTCGCGCATGCTGTTCGACGGCTTCTTCGATCGCTACGCACAGCTGAAGATCATCGCATCGCACGGCGGCGGCGCATTGCCGTTCCTGCTCGGCCGGCTCGACCAGTGCTTCCGCAACATCCCCGCCTGTCGCACGAAGACGCAGAGCAGCCCGACCAGCTACATGGGGCGACTGTTTGCCGACACCGTCGTGTTCACGCAGGAGGCGCTCGACCTGACCCTGCACGCCTTTGGCGACGATTTCGTGATGTACGGGTCCGACTACCCGCACACGATCGGCGATCCGCGCGGCTGCCTGGCGCGCGTGAATTCGCTGTTCGGGGCGCAGCGCGAGAAGGTGCGCGGGGCCAACGCGCAACGCATCTTCAAATTCTGACGAGAAGACACAGAAGAAACGCCGCAGCTTCACGCTCGCCGCGCTGGCCGCGACACAGGCGACGCACTGCAGGCGCTGGGATGCGCCCGTGAAATCGTCGGGTATCACGCCGGAATATGGGCGCGACAGGCGCGCCGT
Source organism: Burkholderiales bacterium (assembly GCA_037915775.1). Lineage (GTDB taxonomy): Bacteria > Pseudomonadota > Gammaproteobacteria > Burkholderiales > Burkholderiaceae_F > JAKOQB01. The sequence continues at coordinate 8,271 of JBAIYN010000368.1, forward strand.
CGTCTCGGCACAGGCCTAGGCAGCCGCTCAGGCGGTCGCGCGCCTCTCGGCCGGGGCCCGGCGTGCCGCCACCTTGCGCGGCCGCGCCGCTCTCGGCGCAGGCGCCGGCATGGCTGCTCGCTTCGCCACCGCTTCGCCCTTGGTCCGCGCGGCGAGCGCCAATTCGCGCACGCGCTCGATGTCCTCTTCCGTGAACGGGCCGTTGACGCCCGAGATCGCGGCCAGCTTCATGCCGTGCTTCAGGCCCATCTTGTAGATCTCGCGCACCTTCTCCCATTCAATCGCGCGGCCGACGGTGAAGTTCTCGAATCTTCCTTCGAGCGCGAGCACGATCGTCTCCGCCAGGCACGCGTACGCCACACCTGGCGGCAGGCCGATGTTCTTCATCTTCACGTCGCCGGGCAACTGGATCTCGCCGGACTCGATCACCAGCACGTCCGGCCGCTTGGCCACCTCCTCGGGCGGCAAATCGAGCGGGCGCGCCACATCGGTGATCACGCAGCCGGGCTTGACCTTCATGATGTCGAGCACCTTCTTGCCGGCGCCCGACGTCGCGGTGACGATCATGTCCATCTCGGCGATGTCCTTGTCGGCGCGCGCGGACAGGAACACCTTCGCGTCGGGCGTCTCCTGCAGGATCGACTCCTTCAGCGCCAGCAGCTTGGCGGTCTCGGGTGATACGAGGTAAACCTCCTCCGCCGCCTTGACCAGCAGGCGTGAGCACACGGAGCCGATCGCGCCGGTCGCTCCCACCACCATTGCCTTGAATTTCACACGATCCTTGCCCTGCGGCTTCGGCAGCAGGCCCATGCGCAGGATCGCATCGTGCGCCGCCCACAGCGCACCGGAGGCGCTGTAACTGTTGCCGGTCGTGATCGGCAGCGGTGCGCGCTTGGCGACCGTGACGCCGGCGTCGCCGACCACCTTGGTGAACGCGCCCAGTCCCATGATCTGCGCCCCGAGCTTCCTGGCCGTCTTCGCCGCATCGAGCAGGCGGCGATAGGTGAATTCGGGGCTGCGGCTCATGATTTCCTTCGGCGTGCCGCCGACCGAGATCAGCCACCCTTCCGCCTCCACGCCGGTGGGCGATTTGATGCCGGTCACCTTCGAATAGACGAAGGGCGGCGCGTAAGCCATTACCCGTTCGAGCGCGTCCATGAACACCGGCGGCGAAACGCGCGACAGCATCTCGATCGGCTTGACTTTCTTGAAGTACTCCTGCGACAGCGGATGGATCACGAACGCGAACCGGTTTACGCGGCGGAACCCATTCGGGTAGATGATGCGGGGCTCCATCGCGAGGCCGGTGATGATCTCGAGGTAGTCGTCCTCGAGGATGTCGTCCGGGTTCTTGCCGGTCGCGGCGATGATCATCGCGTCGAGCAGATTCGGACCGAGCACGTGGTGGAACATGAATGGCGATCCGTCGACGATCAGATTGACGCCCTTGTCCTTGAATCGCGCCATCCGCTCGTCGTTGACGGTCGACGTGATGATCGTCTTGCCGGCCAGTTCCTCCAGCCCGAAGTCATCCAGTTCGTGCACCGGCGCCACGATCACGGTCGCGTTCTGCATCGCCTTGCGCAACACGTATCTCGACCAGTCCTGCAGCAGGCCTTCCGTCAGCACGCGCGGCGGATTCCAGTCCGACACGTAATGCGCGCCGCGCGTATACAGCGACAGGGCGTCCAGCGAGGTCAGCAGCTTCGGCACTCCCAGCTGCAGCAGCGGGTCGGCGAACTGCAGGTTGTCCGTGTATTCCGCCATCGACGCCGCCAGCTTGCGGTACGCCATGCCGGAGAAGAACAGCACCTTCGCGCTGTTGAAGTAATTGCCGAGCTTCACCTGCGCGTGGCGCACCGCCCACTCGAGGAAGATGTCGCCCAGCCGCGCGCCGGTGCTGACGGACGCCCGTGTCGGCACGCTGGCCAGCCGCGCCGCGTCCTCGTCGGCGTAGTGGCGCACGCCGGCGCTGCTGTCCCGCACGAGGCCCAGCCCGATCGCGTCGGCGCGCTCGCCCCAATGCTTCAGCAGCTTCTCCGCCTTTGCCGCGCTGCCATCCGTGCCCAGGCGGCGCACGGTCATCTTCTGCCCCAGAAAATCGGTCGTGAACTGGAAATCCTGGCTGCTGGCGCCGAGGCTGATGCTGACGACGTTTTTCATGCGATCCGCGCGGCGGAATATCACCGCTTCAATTGACAATTTCGAGAGTTGGCGTCGCTGAAACCTGCCACGCTGCCCGTCAGTCGAACACACCTGCCGGAGGA
>JBAIYN010000008.1:0-2818 GCA_037915775.1 Burkholderiales bacterium
GTTGCGCCGGCGTTTCGATCCCCTCGGCGATCACCGACTTGCCGAGCGAATTGCCGAGCGAGACGATCGCACGCACGATCTCAGACTCCTTCGACCGCGCGCGCAGCTTCTGCACGAACGAGCGGTCAATCTTCAGGCTGTCGATCGGCAGGGTCGACAGGCAACTGAGCGACGAGTAACCGGTGCCGAAGTCGTCCACGCTGATTCCGACGCCGAGTTCGCGCATCTGCGCGAGCGTCTGAATCGCGCCGTCGAGCCGCTCCATCAGGATGTTTTCGGTAAGCTCCAGCGTCACGTTCGACGGCCTGATCTGGGCATCCCGAAGCGCATTCTTGACCCGATCGACGAACGACGCGTGCGCCAGGTCGTGACCGGAGACGTTGACCTGCATCTTCAGGTCGGCGAACGAACTGTCCATGTTCTGCCAGCGCCGCAGCTGGCGGCACGACGACGCGAGCATGAAGTCGCTGAGCGTCGGCATCAGGCCGGATTCCTCGGCGACCGGAATGAATAGCGCCGGGCTGATCAGGCCGCGTTCAGGATGGGGCCAGCGCGCCAGCGCCTCGAAGCCCTTGAGCCTCCCGCTGGTGAGGCTGAAGAGCGGCTGATACGCGACGGAAAGCTCGCCGGCGGCGAGCGCGTGGCGCAGGTCGGCTTCCATGTGCAGGCGATCGGAAACCTGGGCGTGCAATCCGGCATCGAACAGCGCATAGCGCGCCTTGCCGCTCGTCTTCGCCTTGTACATCGCGATGTCGGCGTCGCGCAGCACTTCTTCCGGAGTCTGGTAACCGAAGCTGCTGAAGGTGATGCCGATGCTCGCGCTCGACGTGATCTCGTTGCCGGCGATCTGCAGCGGCTCGCGCAGCACCTGCAGCAGCCGGTCTGCCAGTTGCACCGCTGTTTCCTGGCGTTCGAGTTCCGTGCACAGGATGGCGAATTCGTCGCCGCCCAGCCGGGAGACGACGTCGCTCGGACGCACGCTCTGCCGCAGCCGCCGCGTCACCTGCACCAGGAATTCGTCGCCGACGCTGTGGCCAAGACTGTCGTTGATCAGCTTGAAGCGGTCGAAGTCCAGGAACATCACCGCGAACTGGTGTCGCGAACTGAGGCGCGCACGCTCGATCGCGCGCGCCAGGTGTTCCCGGAACTGGCTGCGGTTCGGCAGATTGGTCAGGCTGTCGTGGAACGCGATCTGCTGCAGGCGGGTTTCCGCGACCCGGCGCGCGCTGATGTCCTGCGCCTGCACGATCAGGCAGGGTGCGGCCACGCCCGGCTCGGAGAAGAAGCTGCAGTGCAGTGCCACCCAGACGTCCTTGCCGTCGCGGTGGCGGCAGCGCAGTTCGACCGCGGAGGAATCGATCTCGCCTTCGTCGACACGCGCGATCTGCGCTCCCAGCGTGCGGATGTCTTCCTCGCAGACGAATTCGCTGAAGCCGCGTCCGATCATCTCTTCCGCGCCCATGCCGAGCAGCCGTATCAGCGCCGCGTTCACCTGCAGGACGCGGCCGTCGAAGGCCACTAGCGCCATGCCGATCGACGCGTGCGTGAACGCGCTGTGGAAGCGTTGCTCGCTTTCGCGCAGTTCGCGCACGTGCTTCGCGGCCTGTTCCGCCTCGCGCTCCGCCGCCTGCAGGCGCGCGGCGCGGATCTCTTCGTCGGCCTGCTGGCGGTTGAAGTAGTAGTGCAGGGTCAGCAGAAACATCGCGATGATCGGAGCGGCGGCAATCAGCACCGACACGCCGAACTGCAGCGACGTCAGGTACAGCAGGCCGGCGATCGATGCGCTGCCCGTGTAGGCGAGGCCGACCCAGCCGAGTTCGCGCAGGATCAGGATAGGCTGCAGGGTCTCGTTGCGCTTCAGGTGCGGCAGCGCCGCCATCAGCAGTGCATTGGTCGCGTAGTACACGACCGATATCAGCATCAGCATGCCGACCAGCAGTCCCCCGCTCGCCGATGCGTGTTGGCTCGAGTGCGGCGTCGCAGCCTGGAATATCCAGCCGCACACGCTCATCGCCACCGCCGCCATCATCGGGCTGGCGATGCGGCTCGACCAACGTTTCGACGTGCGCAGCGACGCGGCTCCGGCTTCGCTCATCGCGGCCAGCGCGGCGGCCGATGGTCCGATCATCAGCAGCATCAGGAAGATGAAGATCTCGCCGGCGGCGATCGAGTTCTTCGAGCGCGGGATCTTCACCGGGAACATGCCGGCGATGGTCGCGATCACGATGCCGGCGACGGTCTGCGCGATTCGTGCGGGGGGCAGCGACATGACGCGATACAGCGCGAACAGTGTCAGCGCCGCGCCGACCGCCACCACGGCATACCAGTAGATGCTCGCCTTGCGGTTGTAGTCCGGCAGCAGCGCCCGGTGCAACCGTACCAGCGGTGGCAGTGTCGCGGATGAGATCGGGCCGGGAGTCGCGCTCATCGATGGTTCCCGCGGGATTCGATTTGTCCGAACCTTGTTGGAGTTGTTGGTCGCTCGACGGGAGCCGTCATTTATGCCCGTGGGCCGACCGCACGTTGGTGGCGCGGCCGGCCCACGCGGGGCGTCTCGTTGTCCCTATTCACCCAATAGCGGCGCATCGTTCGGGTTGGCGGGGGTGGGTTGTCCGGTTTCGGACAGCACCAGGCCTTCGCTCAGCACCAATCCTTCACTGAGCACCAGCCCTTCGCTCAACACCAGCCCTTCGCTCAGCACCAACCCTTCGGACAGCACCAGTCCTTCGGACAGCACCAGTCCCTCGGACAGCACGATGCCCTCGGACAGCACCAGCCCGCTGCCGCTGATCAGCCAGCCCGACAGAGTGGCGGTCGG
>JBAIYN010000101.1:0-4205 GCA_037915775.1 Burkholderiales bacterium
TGCCTCCGCAGAGCTGTAGACGCTCGGTGTCATACTGACTCCGTCGAATCCGGTGGAATTGACAAATCCCAACGGCGCGCGCGTTTGCGAGCCGGCCGGCCGCGTCCGGCGCACGCTGCCTCGACCCTCGATGATCGTTGCCACCACCGGCGGCCCGCCCGTGAATGCTGCGCGCGGAACGTGCACGCACGCCATGGCCGGGCCGCTATCTGGTCGTGATCGAAACGCGGCGCGCCGCGCGACCAGCCTGGGCACAGCCTACCCCACCGCGCACGCGCCGATGAGCGCCGCCATGCCAGGCGCAGCTTGTGGGTGGCCGGCCTGCTTCTATCCTGCGAAGTTCAAAATGCAACGCACATGAGCCCGCTGCTTTACGAATCGCTCGGCGCCGAACTGCAGCGCGCCTCGCGCGAAGCACCCGAACGCCCGTTCATCCGCATGCGGCAGGGTCACTGGAACTATCGCGCGCTGGACGAGGAAAGCGATCTCCTCGCCGCCGGACTGCGACGTCTAGGGGTCGAGCGTGGGGATCATGTGAGCCTGCTGCTGCCGAACTGCATCGAATTCATCGCGCTGTGGTTCGCGCTCGCCAAGCTGGGCGCCGTTGCAGCGCCCGTGAACACGGCTTTCCGAGGCTCGGGGCTCGCCGATGCGATCAACCTCGTGCGCAGCCGCCTGGTCGTCGTGCACGCCGAGCTGGCATCCCAGCTTGCGGAAGTGTCCCCGCAGCTCGAACAGGTCGCGCGGGTCATCATGATCGGCGAGGACTTCGAGCCCGGCGTCACGATCGCGCGGCCGATGCTGCCGTATGCGCAGTTGCGCGAGGTGCCACCGACCGACATTGCGCCTCAGCCGCCGGTGCGCGCCTCCGAGCTTTGCCTGCTGTTGTACACGTCCGGGACGACCGGGCGCTCGAAGGCGGCGATGATTCCGCACCGTTTCGTGATCGAGCACGCGCGGCTCACGATCCGCGGCCTGGGGCTCAATGCCGACGACGTGCTGTACTGCCCCTACCCGCTGTTCCACCTCGACGCGACCGTGATGACGGTGGTGCCGGCACTGCTGCTGCGCGCGGTGGCCGCGATCGGCGAGCGCTTCAGCGCATCGCGCTACTGGGACGAGGTCCGCGCGCTGCAGGCCACGGTGTTCGACTTCATGGGCGCGACGCTGACGATGCTGTGGAAGCAGCCAGCGTCAGGCCGCGACCGCGATCACCGCGCGCGGCTCGGCTGGGGTGTGCCGGTGCCGGAGTGGGCGCCGCAGTTCGAGGCGCGTTTCGGCTGCCGCCTGGTCGAACTGTACGGCCTGACCGAGGCGGGCGCGATGATCTTCACGCCGCTCGATGAGCCGCGGCGACCGGGCTCGTGCGGCAAGCCGATCGGCCCGTTCGCAATCAGCCTTCAGGACGACGACGGCTTCGAGGTACCGGTCGGCACGGCCGGCGAACTGTGCATCCGTCCGCTCGAGCCGTCGCTGATCATGGTTGGCTACTACGGGATGCCGGAGGCCAGCCTGGCCGCGTTTCGCCATCTTTGGTTCCACACCGGCGACCTGATGAAGCGCGACGCCGATGGCTTCCTGTATTTCGTCGGGCGGCGCAAGGACATGGTGCGACGGCGCGGGGAGAACATCGCCGCGGCCGAGGTGGAGCAGCTCATCGAGTCCCACCCCGATGTGCTCGAATGCGCGGTGTTCGGCGTGCCGAGCGAGATGACGGAAGAGGATGTGATGGCCGCGGTCGTGCTGCGACCGGGCGCGCAGCTCACCGCCGCGCAGCTGGCCGAGTTCTGCGAGCGCAGGATGGCGCGCTTCATGGTGCCGCGCTACCTGCGCTTCATGGCCGCGCTGCCGAGGACGCCGACCGACAAGGTCGAGAAATTCCGCCTGCAGCAGGATGGCATCACCGCCGACACCTGGGATCGCGACCGCGCGACTTCGAACTCCAACCCACCGACGAAAGCAACGCCATGAGCCATGCCACCCTCACCACCGACGGGGCGGTCAGCATCGTCACGCTGAACCGGCCGGATCGCCTGAACGCGATCAGCGGCGCACTGATGGTCGACCTGCACGACGCCCTGGCCGCCGCGCAGTCCGATGCCCACACACGTGCGATCGTGCTGACCGGCGCCGGACGCGCGTTCTGCGCGGGCGACGACCTGAAGGAGTTCGACCAGCAGGCGCAGGACGCCGCATCGATCGCGGAGCACGTCGACCGCATCCAGGGAATCACGCGCGACATCATGTTCGGCGACAAGCTCGCGATCGGCGCCGCGCACGGCTACGCGGTTGGCGGCGGGCTGGAGTGGATGCTCAACTGCGACCTCGTGGTCGCGGCGGACAACCTGGTCGCGTTCTTTCCCGAAATGGCGCTCGGACACTTCGTCACCGGCGGCGTCACGCATCTGCTGCCGCAGGCGCTCGGCCACCAGCGCGCGATGGAACTGCTCGTGCTGGGCGAACGGCACGACGCCCACACGCTGCAGCGGCTCGGCCTCGTCAACCGCGTGACGAGCGTGGACGAAATGCTGCCGACCGCGCTCGAACTCGCGCGCGCGGTTGCGTCGCGCTCGGCCGGCGCGCTGGCGCGGCTGAAGCGCGCGCTGACCGCGCAGGGAAGCGACCGCCTCGCAACGGCGCTGGAACTCGAGCGCAACGCCGCCGCCGCGATGTTCGCAGATCCCGACACGCAGCAGCGCGTGCGCGGGTTCGCCAGTTCACGACTGTAACGAAGGCCGGCGCGCGCGCCGCGGCTCGGGTGACCCGCGGGACCCGATGCGGGTCCGGAAATCAGAAGCTCAGCGGCGTGCCCTTGTAGTAGACGGCCGAAGCGACCCGCGAGCAGTTGAAGGTGATCGGCGTGTCGGCCAGGAACGCTTCTCCGTTTGCCGTGAGGGTGGCGATATCCGCCAGCGTCAGCACGCGTGAATTCGCCTTGTTGTCGGCGATGCCCTTCGGAGTGAACACCACGAGGGTCACGTGCCAGGCGACATTGAAGTCGCCGGTCGGCGCGATGCCCACCAGGTGATCGTGGCCGATCACCAGCGAGCACTTGTTCGCCGGCAGCCCGTAGCTGGTACAGGCCGCTCCGCCGTTCGTGTAACCCGCCGCAGCGAACGGCAGCACGTTCAGGTGGTCGCAGTTGTGCGGCTGGCAGTTGAGCGTCGCCGGATTGATCGACGAGAAGTCCGGATACATCGGGATGAACATCGGCGCGGTCGCGTGCATCGCGTTCGCGTTCGATGGGAAAGGCACCTTGTCCGGCGTGAGCAGGAAGACCTCGCTGCCGTCCGCATCGTTGACGGCCGGCTCGACGGTCGATCGCCCGATCGCGACTTCCCCGGACTGCGCGCTGGCCTGCGCGGCCCAGCCGACGAAACCGAGGAACGCGAGAAACAGAAGAAAAATCGACTTGCGCATCTTCATCCTCCCGGTGGCATTCGCCATCTGCTCGAAAGTGCGCAAAAGGCTGCCGCGCCGAAAGCCCGGCCGCAACGATTCGTGCCGCAACAATGCGACCCCAATTGGCGCGTCAGTAGATCGACGCAGCGATATGCGCAGCGAATTGCACAGCGAATGGCGTGGCCGCGCAGGACTCAGGCCGCCTGCGGAAGGTCAGCCTGGCCGACGGAAGGAACTTCTGCGAACAGGGCTTTCAGGTCCTGATCGGCAAGGGTTTCCTTCTCCAGCAGCAGTTGCGCGCCGCGCTCGAGCTGCGCGCGCCGCTGGGTGAGGATCTGCAGGCTCTTTTTGAGCGCGGCGTCGATCAGCGCGCGGGTGGCGAGATCGATTTCGCGCGCGGTCTGTTCCGAGTATGAATGCCGCGGCGGCATCAGCGCTTCGACTTCGAGGAAGCGCGACCGCTCGGTCTCGTAGACGACCGCGCCCAGCGCCTTGTCCATGCCATAGCGCGCGACGAGCGCGCGCGCAATTTCGCTGACCTTTGCCAGATCATCGGCCGCGCCGGTCGACAGCTCCTCGAACACGAGCTGCTCGGCCGCGCGCCCGCCCAGCAGCACGGCCATCTTGTTCTCCAGCTCGGCGCGCGTCATCAGGTAGCGGTCCTCGGTCGGCCGCTGCATCGTGTAGCCGAGCGCGCCGATGCCGCGCGGGATGATCGACACCTTGTGCACCGGGTCGGTCCCCGGCAGCGACATCGCGACCAGCGCATGGCCCATCTCGTGATGGGCGACCACCGCGCGCTC
>JBAIYN010000333.1:0-14979 GCA_037915775.1 Burkholderiales bacterium
TCGTCGGCGAGCGCGGTCAGATGCCGTTCGGCCGCAAAGGCGAACGCGGGTGCGCCGGGGCCGCCGTTGAGGTACTTGTAGCCGCAGCCGACCGCGAAATCGGCGCTGCAGCCGTTCAGGTCCACCGTCACCGCGCCGGCCGAATGCGCGAGGTCCCAGATCATCAGCGCGCCCGCGTGGCGCGCGCGGCGCGTGATCGCCGCCATGTCGTGCATCGCACCGGTCTGGTAGTTGACGTGCGTGAGCAGCGTGACCGCGACCGTGTTGTCGATCGCCTCGGCGACTTCGCCGAAGTCCACCAGCTTCAGCTCGTAGCGGTCGCCGAGCAGCGCCAGCAATCCTTGCGCGATGTACAGATCGGTCGGGAAATTGGCGCGCTCCGACAGCACGACGCGCCGCTCGCGCGCGCGCACCTGCGGCCGTGCCACCTGCAGCTTCAGCGCCGCCGCCAGCACCTTGAACAGATTGACCGAGGTCGAATCGGCGCAGATCACCTCGTGCGCGTGGGCGCCGATCAGGCGCGCGATCTTGGCGCCGATCCGCCGCGGCGCCTCGGTCCAGCGCGCGTCGTTCCACGAGCGGATCAGGCCTTCGCCCCATTCGCGCTCGACCACTTCGCGCAGGCGCGCCGGCGTCGCGCGCGGCAGCGCCCCGAGCGAATTGCCGTCCAGGTAGATCACGTTGTCCGGCAGCGCGAATGCGTTGCGGTGGGCCGCGAGCGGATCGCTTCGATCGAGTGCTTCGCAATCCTGACGCGTCATCTCGGCCTCACAGTTCGCGCAGCACCGCGCGCACGGGACTCGCATCGAGCCCCTGCCAGCGCAGCGGCAGCGCAATCAGCTCGTAGTCGCCTTCCGCCACTTCGTCGAGGACGATGCCCTCGAGGATCGCCATCCGGTGCCGCCGTACCGCCTGATGGCTGTCGAGCGTCTTGCTCGCCTCCGGATCGAGCGACGGCGTGTCGATGCCGACCAGCCGTACGCCGTGTTGGTGCAGCAATTCGATCGTTGCCGGTGCGAACGCCGCGAATCCGGAGTCCCAGGCTTCGACCGGTGCGCGCCGATAGCTGCGCACCAGCACGCGCGGCGGTGTCCCGGCCAGCCGGTGCGCGACATGATGCGGCTCGACCAGCGCGCTGCCAATCGCGTGGATCACCCGGCACGGTCCGAGATACGGCTCGAGCGCCACCTCGCCGATCGACGCGCCGGCGTCGTCGTAATGCAGCGGCGCATCCGCGTGCGCGCCGGTATGGGGCGACATCGACACTTCCGAAACATTGACCGGACAGCCCGGGCCGAGCTTCCACGTCCAGCGCAGGGCAAACGGCGAATCGCCGGGAAATACCGGAAATCCGGGGCGCACGGCCGGCGAGATGTCGTACACACGACGCATGGCGGCGCAGATTACCGCTGCAGCTCGAGGTACATCATCGTCTTGTCGAAGTAGCGGCCGTCGATCTTCATCGCGCGCGGTTCCCTTCCACACTCGACGAACCCGGCATTGCGGTACAGGCGCACCACATGGTCGTTGCTGCTTGTGACCGTCAGCACCAGCGCTTCGAGATGGTCGATCGCGCGCGCCTGCGCGATGCAGGCCTCGATCAATGCGCGGCCCACGCCGCGGCCCGCATGCTCCGGCGCGACGTACATGCCGATCACGTGGCCCTGGTGGCGCAGCTTGCGCCGCGTCTCGAGCTGCAGGCCGACCGCGCCGATCAGGGCGCCGGCCGCGTCGAAGGCGCCGAGGAAGAAGCCCTCCGCGCCGCCGACGCGCTGCGCGGCCCAGTCGGCCGATTTCAGCACTTCTTCCTCGTAGCTGGAGCGGAATGCATCCGGGTGCTCGCGCAGCGCGCGCAGGCGCAATTCGCGGTACTCGGCCGCGTCAGTTGGGGTCAGTCGGCGCACGATCATGCGGCGTGATTCTAGGTAATCTTCGCGCATGGCCGAACAGACCTCGCACACCGACATCGTCGTGATCGGCGCCGGCATCGCGGGCGCATCGATTGCCTATGAACTGGCCGCGTCGCGCAGGGTGATCCTGCTCGAGCGCGAATCGCAGCCGGGCTATCACACCACCGGGCGCTCGGCCGCGATGTACGCGCCGGCGTACGGCAACGCGGTCGTGCGCGCGCTGACGCGCGCCAGCCAGTCGTTCTACGACGCGCCGCCGCCCGGATTCTCCGCGGTGCCGCTGCTGATCGCGCGCGGCATGCTGTTCATCGGCACTGCGGAGCGCGTCGACGAGGCGCGCCAGATGCTGGCCGAGCCGCAGCTCGCGCGCATCCTGCGGACGCTCACGCCCGAAGAAGTGCTCGCGTGGATCCCGATCCTGCGGCGCGATGCCTGCGCGCACGCGCTGCTCGACATGACGTCGAAGGACATCGACGCGCATGCGCTGCACTGGGGCTACCTGCGCGCGTTCAAGGCGCGCGGCGGCGAGACGATCACGAACGCCGAGGTGCGCGCGCTGCAGCGCGAACCGGGCGGCTGGCGGCTGGATGCCGGCACGCGCGTGCTGCGTGCGCCGATCGTGGTCAACGCGGGCGGCGCGTGGGTCGACGAGATCGCACAGCTCGCCGGGCTCGCGCCGCTCGGCATGCGCCCGCTGCGCCGCACCGCGCTCACGGTCGATGTGCCGCCGGGGATCGACATCGCACGCTGGCCGGCGGTGATCGAGATCGCCGAGACCTTCTACTTCAAACCCGATGCCGGACGGCTGCTGATCTGCCCGGCGGACGAGACGCCATCCCCGCCCTGCGATGCGCAGCCGGAAGAGATCGACGTCGCGCTTGCGGTCGATCACTTCGAGCGGGCGACCACGCAGTCGGTCAAGCGCGTGATCCGCAAGTGGGCTGGCCTGCGGACCTTCGCGCCCGACCGCTCGCCGGTGGCGGGCTTCGACCCGCGCGCAGCGGGCTTTTTCTGGAGGGCGGGGCAGGGCGGCTACGGATTGCAGATGGGGCCGGCTCTGGCGCGGGCGGCGGCCGCGCTGCTGCTCGAGCAACCGTTGCCCGCGGACATCGAAGATGAAGGAGTGGAGGCAGCAGCGCTGTCGCCGCGGCGGCTGCTGGAGTCGCACGCTTGATCGACCGCCGCACTGCGGTGCTGCTGACGCTGCCGCCGCTGTTCTGGGCCGGCAATGCGGTGTTCGCGCGCCTGCTGGTCGGGCAGTTTCCGCCGCTGGCGCTTTCGTTCCTGCGCTGGATAGTGGCGCTCGTGCTGTTCCTGCCGTTCGCGTGGCGCGCGCTCGTCGCGCATCGACAGGCGCTGGCCGCCGAATGGAGGACCATCGCGCTGCTCGGCGTGCTGGGAGTGGGTTGCTACAACACGTTCCAGTACCTCGCCGTGCAGACGTCCACCGCGCTGAACGTCACGCTGATCGCTTCATCGACCCCGATCTTCATCCTGTCGGTCGGCGCATTCTTCTTCAGCGAGCGCACCCGCGGCGCGCAGTGGCTCGGCGCGGGAATGTCGCTGCTCGGCGTGCTGATCGTGCTGACGCGCGCGGATCCGGCCAACCTGCTGCAGCTTTCGTTCGTGCCCGGCGACCTGATCATGCTCGGCGCCAATCTCACCTGGACCTTCTACACCTGGATGCTGCGCAAACACCGGCCTGACCTGCCGTTCGCACCGCTGCTGGCGGTGCAGATGATGGTCGGCGTGATCGCGATCGCGCCGCTGGCGGCCGCCGAAGCGCTGCTCGGCAACGCATCGATCCACTGGAATGCGACCTCGGTCCTCGTGCTGCTGTACGTCGCGCTGCTGGCGTCGATCGTTTCGTACTCCTGCTGGGATCTCGGCATCAAGCGCGTCGGCGCAGTGATTCCCGTGTACTTCGCGAACCTGACGCCGCTGTTCGCGGCGGGCCTGTCGACCGCGCTGCTCGGCGAGGCACCGCACCTGTATCACGCGGTGGCGCTGGCGCTGATCGTGGCGGGGATCCACCTCGCCAGCCGCCGCTGAACGGACGGCATGTGCTCGTCGCTACGAGCGCTGGCGCAGCGTGCGCGGCAGCGGCGCCTCGGCCAGCTCGGTGATGTAGCGGCCGTCGTGGAAGATCAGCGGCGTGCCGCGCGCGGTCTCGAAGCTCTCCACGCGCCCGACGAGAATCACGTGGTCGCCTTCCTCATACTGGCTGCGGTTGGCGCACTCGAACCACGCCACGCAGCCGTCGAGCCGCGGCAGGCCGCTGTCGGTCGGTGTCCAGTGCGCGGAGGCGAACCTGTCCTTGCCGCGCGTGGCGAAACACTTGGCCAGCTCGAGCTGATCGGCGGCGAGCACGTTGACCATGAAGCGCGCGCAGTAGCGGAAGGCGTCGAACGCCGATGCGCGCAATGCCAGACTCCACAGCACCAGCGGCGGGTCGAGCGATACCGAGTTGAACGAATTGACTGTGATGCCGGCCGGTTCACCGGACGACGTGCACGTCGTCACCACCGTGATTCCGGTGGCGAACTGCGACAACGCGCGGCGATAGGCGTCGGCTGCCTGGGCTTTGGCTTGCATGACCGCGCCGATTCTACGGGGCGATTCCGATCGCCCGGACAATCGCCCCGCTCGGCGCGGGTCACCGGTCGCGCGCCTGTGCGCGCGGCCGCGTCACTTGACCTGGATGCTCGCCAGATAGTCGATCAGCGCGCTGATCCGGCCGGCAACGTACCACTCTGGGCTCGGTGCTCCGGGAGGCAGGCGATCCGGTGGCCGGAACGCTTCCCTGCGGAGCTCCTGACCCCACACCGGCATCTCGCGCGTGCCGTGCGCACCGATGGCGGTAGGACGGCCATCGATCACGTCCCATGCCAGCTGGGTCGGAAATGCGCCGCCGTTGCGCTTGGCATACGTGGTGAGGTCGGATGGCGGCTTCACCAGTTGCGCGCGCATCGGGCCATCGCCCTTGCCGGACGTGCCGTGGCACACCGCGCACTTGGAGTAGTACTCGTACTTGCCGAGATCGCTGCTCTGCTGCGCCAGTGCGGCGCCGGACACGCCGAGCACGCCGCCGATCAACACTGTCGCCAGTTTGCTTTTCATATGGGCTCCCCCGCGTCTGCGGAAATCCATGCTGCTGCTCCGCCGGAGCAGCACGGTTTCGGTGGGTTCGCCATCAACGCCGCGCTGTGCGGCGGCTCGACTGCATTGTGGCAATTGCGCCTGGGCGCGAGTTGATGATTCGCAGCCGCGGACACGCCTAGACGCAATCCGCGCGCGAATCGAACTGCGCCACGGTACCGGGTCGATGCCGCATTCCGGCTAACATCCGCCCATGCTGCTGAATGGATTCCCCGGCCTTGCCGCGCTGGTCGAACGGCGCATCGAGGAAGCGGTCGCGCGCGGCGAGTTCGATGACCTGCCGGGCGCGGGCCGTCCGCTCGACCTGGACGACGACCTGCTGGTGCCGGAGGAGCTGCGCGTCGCGCATCGGATCCTGAAGAACTCCGGCTACGTGCCGCCCGAGGCTCGGCAGCTCGCGGAGGTGAACCAGCTGATCGCGCAGATCGAGCGCGACGAGATCGCGCCGCACGAGGATTCCCCGAGGGTGCGCCGTCTGCGCGCGCTGCTGATCCAGCTCGAGATGTCGGGCCGCGAGGCGACGACGCGCGCGGCGTGGATGCGATACCAGGACGCGCTGGCTGCGCGGCTGGCGGGGGCGTGACGCGATCCGGGACTTGAAAAATGCCTGCCGGCGCCCAACTACGCGGCGCTTTGCCTTTCTTCCGAGGAGAGAACATGCGTTCGTTGCGCGCCTTCGTGGCGATTGTGCTGGTGTCCTTGCTCGCCGGCTGTGGCTATAACGAGATCCAGTCGAAGGACGAAGCGGTCAAGGCTGCCTGGTCCGAGGTGCTGTCGCAGTACCAGCGCCGCTCGGACCTGATTCCGAACATCGTCAACTCCGTCAAGGGAGAGGCGAACTTCGAGCAGGAGACTCTGACGCGCGTGATCGAGGCGCGGGCCAAGGCGACCTCGATCCAGGCCACGCCGGAACTCGTGAACGACCCGGCGGCACTGCAGAAATTCCAGCAGGCGCAGGGAGAGCTGACCAGCGCACTGTCGCGGCTGATGGTGGTCGTCGAGCGCTATCCGGATCTGAAGACCAACGCGGGATTCCAGGACCTGCGGACCCAACTGGAAGGCACCGAGAACCGCATCACGGTTGCGCGCAACCGCTTCATCAAGGCCACGCAGGACTACAACGTGCTGGTGCGCCAGTTCCCCGTCAACCTGACCGCGATGATGTTCGGCTACAAGGAAAAGGGGCAGTTCGCAGTCGAGAACGAAGCGGCGATCAGCAGGCCGCCGACCGTCGATTTCGGCGGGCAGAAGAAATAGCGCGCCGTAACGCCACATGACCCGCTGGCTGCGCGCGCTCGCTGCGCTGCTGCTTCTCACGCTGGCCGCCGGCGCGTTCGCGCAGGGGCGCGGGGCGGACGGGCTGCTCGCGATTCCGCCGCTGGCGCGCGTCAGCGATTTCACCGGCACGCTGTCGGCGACCGGCAAGCAGGCGCTCGAAGACAAGCTCGCCGCATTCGAGACCGCGCACGGCTCGCAGATCGCGATCGTGATGGTCGCGAGCACGCAGCCGGAGCCGATCTCCGACTACGCGCAGCGCATTGGTGACGCGTGGAAGATCGGCCGCGCCGGGATCGGCGACGGACTGCTGATCGTCGTCGCGAAGGACGACCGCAAGGTCTGGATCGCGGTTGCGAAGGCGCTCGAGGGCGCGATTCCCGATGTCGCCGCCAAGCGCGTGATCCGCGAGGCGATCGCGCCGCGATTCAAGAACAACGATTTCGCGGGCGGGTTGTCGGCCGGACTCGATGCGATCTTCAAGCTGATCGAGGGCGAGGGCCTGCCGGCGCCGATTGGCGTGTCGGAGCGCAACATCGACGCCGGCGAGGGAACGCTGGCGCTGTTGGTACCGTTCGTCATGGTCGGTCTGGTGGTCGGCGCGGTGCTGCGGCGACTGGTCGGTCGGCCCGGCGCCCTGCTCGCCGGCGGCGGCGCCGGCGCGGTGGCGGGCTGGATGCTGTCGTCGCTGGCGCTCGGCGTCGTGGCGGGCTTGGCGGTGCTCGTGCTGTCGCTGGTCGGCGGCGTGACAGGCGCGGGTCGAGTGCTCGGAGGCCGCCGCGGCGGCGTGTTCAGCCCTGGCGGCTGGAGCGGTGGCGGGGGGTGGTCGTCCGGCGGCGGCGGCTGGTCATCGGGCGGCGGCGGTGATTTCGGCGGCGGCGGCGCCGGCGGAGACTGGTGATGGGATTCAAGCGCTGGATCAGGCACTGGCTGATCACGCCGCGCCGCGTGCATCGCGTGCTGCCGCCGGCGGCGATGCAGCGTATCCGCGCTGCGATCGCGCAGACCGAAACCGGGCATTCGGGCGAGATCCGCTTTGCCATCGAGGCGTCGCTGCCGTGGAGCTATCTGAGGCGGAATGCCCCGGCGCGCCAGCGCGCCACGATGGTGTTTTCCAAGCTGCGCGTGTGGGATACCGAGGCGAACAACGGCGTGCTGCTCTATGTCGGCCTCGCGGATCGCGCGATCGAGATCGTGGCTGACCGGGGCATCGCGCGGCACGTGCCGCGCCACGAGTGGGAAGCGATCTGCAACCTCGTGCGCGAGCATTTCCGCCGCAACGACTACGAGCGCGGCGTGATCGCGGGCGTCGAAGCGATCGGCAAGCTGCTGACGCAGCACTTTCCGCTCGCGGCCGGCGAAGTGAATCCGAACGAGCTGTCCGACAGGCCGGCGATCCTGTGAATCTCTCCGACCGCCTGATCGGGTCCGATCAGCGGCTCGATGCGGCCGCGGGCGAGATAGCGGACGCTCCGCTGGCGAGCCTCGCACGATTGCTGGGCACGATGCTCGCCGGTGCCGCGGTAGCGGCAACCGCGGTCTACGCGGGCAGCCGGTGGCTGACGATGCTGTGGGACTTCGATCTCGGCTTCATCCCGATACAGGAGGGTCGTATCGATCCGCTGCGGGCGACGCTGTTCGCGATGCTGGCCGGCCCGTTGCTGTTCGCCGCCGCATTCACGCTCGTTGCGCCCTTCTTCGGCCGCCCGCGCCGTCCGCTCGCGGCGCTGGCCGTCGCGGTGCACGGCATGATGCCGATCTACGTCATCGGGGCCCTGATGTTCTTCGTGCCTGCGGTGCTGCTGATGCTGCTGGCGTTCTTCGTCGGCTGCTTTCGCTGGGCACGCGGCGCGCAGCACCTGCTCGGCATTCGTGAAGGTGAGACGGCTGAATTCATCGTGCTTGCGCTGCTGGCGGCATCGATCGCATTGCAGATCGCCAGCAGCCTCGTCGCCGACCTGCTGTAGCCTGCGTTACCGGCATTGCTACCAGGGAGCAGTCTCGTCGTAAGCTCTGCGCCCCGGCTGCGACCAAGAGCTTGCACTGACGAACGGAGACGCCCATGTCGATTCGCCAACCCCTTGCGGCGCAGCCGCGTGCTGGCCACGAATTCGCCACCCTCGGCGGCGGCTGCTTCTGGTGCCTGGAAGCGGTCTACGAGGAACTCGACGGCGTGGTCGACGTCGAGTCCGGCTATGCCGGCGGCAATGTCGCCAACCCGACCTATCGGGCGGTTTGCGACGGCGACACCGGGCATGCGGAGGTGGTGCGGATCGAGTTCGAGCCGGCGCGCATCAGCTACCGCGAGATTCTCGAGGTGTTCTTCGCGATCCATGATCCGACCACGCCGAACCGCCAGGGCAACGACGTCGGCACGCAGTACCGCTCGGTGATCTTCCACCACTCCGACGAGCAGAAGCGCACTGCGGAGGCCATCATCGCCGAGGCGCAGCCGAGCTACGGCCGCGAGATCGTGACCCAGGTCGTCCCGGCCGCGGACTACTACCGCGCCGAGACCTACCACCAGGAGTACTTCCGCCACAACGCCGCGCAGGGATACTGCATGTTCGTGGTGGCGCCCAAGGTCGAAAAATTCCGCAGGACGTTCGCGGCGAAGCGGCGCAAGGCGGCGGTCTGAACGCTCAGCGGGCGACCACCGCCCGCGCGAGTTCGATGCACGAAAGCGGGGCGCTACCCTCGGCCTTGTTGTTGGCGATCACGAACGCGGGCTGGCCGCTGCGGATCGCCACGTGGACCAGGTGCGCAAGCGTGCCGCGCGTGACGATGTCGGCGTCGAGCAGGCGGTCGAACGGCGCGTAGCGGTGCCTGGCCTCGTCGTATCGGAGGCCCGCGTGCAGATTCCAGCGCACCACCAGCGGACCCTTCATGCGCCACTCGTCTCCTTCATCGGCGATCGCATCCATCACGCGCAGCGCCGTGCTCTGGCGCGATGCCTCCGGCATCCGCGCGTGGATGCTCACGCACAGGCGCGCGCCAGTCTCGCGCAGCGTGCGCACGAGGCGCGGCGTCAGCAGTTCGCCGTTGCGCGGCTCCAGTGCGTAGACCGGCCGGATGCCGTCGATGTCGGCCGGCAGGCGGGCGAGGAACTCCCCGATGCGGTCGACCAGCGCGTGCAGTTGCGCGGCACCTTGCAGCAGCGCGCGCGGCAGCGGCGCGAGCTGGAACACCAGCGGACCCGCCTTGCTGCCGAGACCGGCGATCGCCGGGCGAACGAACTGCGCAAGCGCCACGTCGGCATCGAGGAAGTACGGATTCGCCGCATCGGGCGCGCCACGCTCGGCGCGCGTCACCGCGTCGGTGACCTGCGCCGGCGCCTTCACGACGAAGCGGAACGGGTCCGGCACCTGGCGTGCATAGCGCGCGTACTCGTCGACGCCGAGTGGTTGATAGAAGCTGCGATCGATGCCAACCGTGCGCAGCAGCGGATGCTGCGCATAGGCCGCAAGCCCGGTACGCGCCAACTGCCCCTCGGTATACGCGCCGCCGTAGACGATTCCCTGCCAGCCCGGGAAGCTCCAGGACGAGGTGCCGAGATACACGCCGGCCGGCAGCCGGTGGCCGAGCCGGATCAGCTCCTCGCTGTACTGCGCGGGGCTGACATCGCCGGAGGCGAGCCCGGACTCGTCGTCGCCAGCGAAGAAATCCTGGTTGGAGGCGGGGACCCGGCGCGAGTTCATCGCGCCAGTGTCTCAGAAGCGGGCGAATCCCGCAGCAGCGCTCAGGGCGTCGGCGTCGACGACCAGACCCAGGAACAGGAGCAGCCCCACCCCGACCGCGGCGATCAGCGACTCGACGAGTGCCAGGCGAACCAGGAATGTGCGGCAACGCGACGGCATGGTGCACCCCAATGTCTGCAAGAAGCCTAGCGACATCGGAATGCAAATACAGTGCCACGGCCGCGCGATCGCGGACAAAGGCGAGGCGGCTCAGATCTGCCGGAAGCGCTCGATGATCGCCTCGGTGTTCATGCCCATCTGGGTCTGACCGCGGGTCACGCCGCTGTGATACGGCTCGAGGCGGTACGTCAGTTTCACGCGCGTACCGGCGCCCGGCACGCTCTCGAGCTTCAACTGGGCGCCGATCTTGCCGGCGCGGTTGCGCATGTTCAGCAGCCCGCGCCCGCCGACGCGCTCGCCGGCGATGCCGCGGCCGTTGTCGGTGATGCGCACCTGCAGCCAAGGGCCGTCGTCGGCCGGGTCCACCGTCATCACGACCGATACCGCACGCGCATGGCTGTGCTTCAGCGCATTGGTCAGCGCTTCCTGGACGATGCGCAGGATTGGCAGCACCGCGTCCGGGTTGATGTTCAGCTCCTCCGGCAAGCCGCGCGCGTCCCAGGTGAGCTCGATGCCGGCCGCGCGGAAGCGCGGCTCCATGCGAAAGCGCAGGTTGCCCAGCGACGCCAGCAGATCGGTGTTGCCTTGCGCGAGCGCATCGATCGCCAGCCGCATGTCGTCGATCGATTCGCGCAGGATCTGCGCCACCTGGTTCTGCGACAGCGCGCCGCGCTCGACCAGCATCAGCGACGACAGCAACTGGCTGCCCAGGCCGTCGTGCATGTCCTGCATGATGCGCTGGCGCTCGGCCGCGGTTGCCTGCACGCGCTCGCTGTCACGCAGGCGCTCGTAGTTGCGCTTCAGCATCTGTTCGCGCTCGCGTACGCGTGTTTCGAGGTCGGTGCGAGCCAGTTCGGCGTCGGAGAGCACGCGCATGAAGCGGTCCACCAGCGGCGCGGCCAGAGCCACCAGCAGCAGCGGTCCGGCCCAGTGCAGCGCGAGCGAATCCGAATCCGGCAGCCAGCCGCGGACCATCGCATAGTCGTGGATCGACGCGCCGATCGCGATCGCGATCGCGGCGACGACCACGATCTGCAGCCGTTCGTGATGGCGTACACGCGACAGCACCGCGTAGAACAGCGCGGTGCCGGCGATCAGGATCAGGCCCGGCATCCACCAGTCGTCCAGGTACGGAACCGCGTACTGCCTCGTCACGACGACGAGGATCGGACCGAGCAGGCCGTAGGCGAGCGGCAGCCAGAAGTCCCGCCGCGTATCGCGCCCCGCCAGTCGCAGCAGTGCCGTGGTCATCACGGCGGCGAAGATGCCGTTGGACCCATAGAACAGCGCCTGCATCCACAGGCGCGCGTCCAGCGGCACGGCCTCGATCACGAAGAACAGGCTGCGCGCCACCCACAGCAGCGCGGCGAGCGTCAGCAGGCCGAGCGTCATTTCGCGCCGCCGCAGCCACAGCACGCCGAAGATCAGCGCCAGCAGTGCCGCCAGGGTGCCGCCGATCCACGGCAGCGTATAGGAGAGGAAGAACTGGCGCTCGTAATGAGCCGACAGCACCGGCAGCGGTCCGACCTCCACACCCGCCAGCGCGTGCACGCCGCCCCGGTACGTGGTCTGGATCATGATCACGTTGTCCCCCGGCACCAGTGCCGACGGATCGATCGCCAGCAGGTGTGGCCGCCGCCAGCGCACGTCGGTGACATCGTCGGCCATGCGGATCTCGCCGATCACGCGGTCATTGACGCTGACTCGTCCGCCGTCGGTGGCCAGCGTGAGCAGCACTGCCCAGGCATCCGTCGGCTGCGCGCTCAGTTTGAACCGCAGCCGCAGCGCCACCCCCTGCAACGGCGCGTCCTCCGCCGTCGTCCAGCGCAGCGGCAGGTCGAAGGACTTCCATTCCGCGCCCGGTGCGGGCTTCACGCCCGGCGCGGTTTGCGCCCAGTCGACCACGGTGAGCGGCTCGGCGCGCAGCGTCGGCGCGATCAGGAGCGCAGCAAGAAAAACGGCCGCCAACAGGGCGGCCGTCAGGTTTCGGAAGCTTCGCACCGGGCGGTTCAACTGCGCAGCAGCCCCATCTGGGTCGCCTCGTAGACCGCCTCGCCGCGCGAATGAACCGCGAGCTTGCGATAGATCTTCTTGATGTGCGCGGTCACGGTGTGCGGCGAGATGCCGAGGATCTCGCCGATTTCGTTGAAGCTCATTCCCTTGGCGAGCAGCTGCAGGATTTCCGTCTCGCGCGCGGACAGCGGGTTGTTCTCCGGCGCCGTCGGCGAGCGCGTGGACGAACCGCCCATCCGGTTGCGGATCGCGCGCAGCACGCTGCGGGCGACCACCGGGCTGACCGGCGAGCCGCCGGCGCGCAGCAGCCGGATGCAGGAGATCACGTCGGCCGGAGTGGAGTCCTTGAGGATGTAGCCCGTGGCGCCGGCTTCGATCGCGCTGACCACGTGCTGCTCATCGCCGAACACGGTGACGACCATGATGTCGGTGTCCGGGCGGCGCTGGCTGACCTGGCGGATCAGATCCGTGCCGTTGCCGTCCGGCAGGCCGAGGTCGATCAGCATTACGTCGAACTCCTCCCGCTCGATCAGCGACTGCGCGTCGCGCTTGTTGGACGCCACGCCGACCAGCCGCATCGAAGGCTCGTTCTCGATGATCTGGGTGAAGCGGCGCCGGAATTCTGGTTCGTCTTCGACGATGAGGATCGAAATCGGCTCGGTGCTCATGATCTTCCGTCCTGCAGAAGGTGCCGGGTTACTGCGCGAGTGCCATTGGAAGCACTGCAGCCATTCTACTCACGCCGGAGGATCGGCGGAGCGTGAATATTCGCCTGCGGCGGCCTAGCGTGAACACACTAGAACCCCCTTGCGCAGGCCCATCAGGGTGCCAGCCGCACCCGTTCCCAGCCGTTGTCGCGGCGCGTGTAAAGCAGCCGGTCGTGCAGCCTGGACGGGCGTCCCTGCCAGAATTCGATCGCCCGCGGGCGAACGCGGAATCCGCCCCAGTGCGGCGGTCGCTCCGGACTCAATCCGTGCCGCACGCCCATTTCCGCCACCCTCGCCATCAGCCAGGCCCGGCTCGAAATGACCCGGCTTTGCGGCGACGCCCAGGCGCCGATCCGGCTCGACAGCGGACGGCTGCGGAAATAGGCATCGGACTCCCCGGAGTCTGCACGCTCGACATCGCCTTCGACCCGGATCTGGCGCTCCAGTTCAGCCCAGAAGAACAGCAGCGCCGCACGCGGATTCGCCGCGAGTTCCGACCCTTTCCGGCTTTCGTAGTTGGTGAAGAAGACGAACCCGTTGTCGTCGAACCCCTTCAGCAGCACGACGCGCGCCGATGGACGGCCGGAGGAGTCGGCGGTCGCGAGCGTCATCGCATTGGGTTCCGGCAGTTCGGACTTCAGCGCCTCGTCCCACCAGTGGGCGAACTGGCGGATCGGATCGGGATCGGTGTGCGCCTCGTCAAGCGCGGCGCGCGCATATTCGTTGCGAAGGTTGGCAATGGACATGGGGGTCAGGATCGTGCGGCGCGGTCGGCGCGGTGGGCCAGCCGCTCCAGGTGCGGATCCGCCAGGCCGGCTTCGCGCAGACTGTGCACGATGCGCTGCAGATACTCAAGGCTGGAGCCGTACTGGCCGCAGGCACGGCGCAGAATCTGGACCATCTCGCGCTCCGGCAGCTTGCCGCAGTAATTGAACGCGTCGCGCCGGACCACGAACGCCATCGCCGTCACCTTCTGTCGGCGATCGAGCCGGTGGCAGGTCAGCCAGCGCGGCCGGTACGAGCCCATGAACATCTCGCGTTCCCACAGCCGCTCGAACTGCGCATGCACGGCGGCTGCCGGCACGCGGTAAACGACGCCGCCGCACGAGCCGCCGCGATCCAGTCCCGCGACCAGGCCGGGGCAGTCGGCGGTGCCGCGATTGCGGACCGATCGCAGGCACAGCCGCCGGTGGAAGCCGTAGATGCGCGCGGGCGCGCGGCAATCGAAGTCCAGGTCCGGATTCCAGATCAGCGACCCGTAGCCGAACACCCACAGCGGGTCGCGGCCGTTCCAGCCGGCGAGCGCGGCGTCGAGCGTGGCTCGCATCTGGGCAGGCGTCTGGCGGGGCGGCTGGGTGGGGAGCGTCATCTGCGCTGACCCCTCAGGCTGGCGGCACCTCCGCCGAGCAGCGCGGCCATTGCTGCGAACACCGCGCCCGTACCGATCACCGATCCCAGCGCGCCGAACACGAGCGGCAGCGTCGCGCTGCTGCCGTTGATGATCGTGGTCCGCAGTCCGAGCGCTTCGCCAATGCGACCGGCCGGCGAGCGGTGGTGCAACAGGGACATGATGTTGGGTTGTCCGGCGCCCAGCCCGAGGCCGAGCAGAAACACGCAACCGGCCAGCGACCAGAACGCGTGCAGCCAAGGCAGCAGCGCGTACGCAGCGCAGGAGGCCAGCAGCGCAAAGTTCAGCACGCTCCACTCGCTGAATCGGTGCGACAGCCGCGCCATCACCAGGCGCACGGCGAAGGTTGCCAGAGCAAAGCTTCCCATCACAAAGCCGATCTCGGCGGGATCGAGCCCGACGCGCGTCCCATGCACGGGGATCATCAACGTCTGCAGATCCCACGCCGACGACAGCAGAGCGGTGACCAGCAGCACGCTGCGCAGCGACGGGTTGCGCAGCAGGTCGAACGTCGGCGCCGGGGCAATCGGCGCCGCCGCCGCATGGCGCGACGGCAAATGGGACCAGACTGTACGGAGGAAGCCAAGCGCGACGAGCATTACGGCCATGAAGACGACGAAAGCGGCCCGATGGCCGAAGTTGTCGATCAC
>JBAIYN010000682.1:0-2388 GCA_037915775.1 Burkholderiales bacterium
GGCGGCGTACAGGCCGTGATGACAGGCCGCATCACGGCCGGCGAACTGAGCCAGACCGCCCTCTACATCACGGTGGTGGCAGGAGCCGCCGCGGTGCTGGGCGAGGTATGGGGCGACCTGCTGCGCGCGGCCGGCGCCGCCGAGCGGCTGATGGAACTGCTCGACGCGCGCTCGGCGATTGCGGATCCCGCACAGCCGCGCGCTCTGCCGCCGCCACACGGCGGTGCGCGCATCGCGTTCGCGGCGGTCCGCTTCGCCTACCCGTCGCGACCGACGCGCCCGGTGCTGCATGAGCTTTCGCTGGCAATCGAGCCGGGCCAGACGGTCGCGCTGGTCGGCCCCTCGGGCGCCGGCAAGACGACGATCTTCCAGTTGCTGCAGCGGTTCTACGACATCGACGCCGGCGTGCTGCGCTTCGACGGCGTCGACGTGCGCGCACTGCGGCTCGCCGACCTGCGCGGCCGCATCGCCGTCGTGCCGCAGGAGCCGGTGATCTTTTCCGGCAGCGTGCTCGACAACATCCGCTACGGCCGCGCGAATGCCACCGACGACGAAGCGAGGGCAGCGGCGCGCGCGGCGTTCGTCGACGAATTCGTGCGCCAGCTTCCGGACGGCTACGCGACCTTCGTCGGCGAGCGCGGCCTGCGCCTGTCGGGAGGACAGCGCCAGCGGATCGCGATCGCGCGCGCGATGGTCAAGGACGCCCCGCTGCTGCTGCTGGACGAGGCGACCAGCAGTCTCGATGCGGAGAGCGAGCGCGTGGTGCAGGCCGCCCTCGAGGTCGCGATGCGCGGCCGCACCACGATCGTGATCGCGCACCGCCTGGCCACCGTGCAGCGCGCCGATCGAATCTTCGTGCTCGACGCTGGCAGCATCGTCGATGCGGGGACGCACGCGGAACTCGTGGCGCGCGGCGGACTGTACGCCCGCCTTGCCACGCTGCAGTTTGCCGCGTAAGTGGGAGTGCGTACGCTGACTGCGCGGGCGCGCCCGCACGCTGGACGGGAGCAGAATATGGGCGACGCGATTCCCGCCGCACGCGCTCGACCGGCACGGCAGGTTCGCGTCGGGATCGGATCGATGCGCGCCTGGATTCTTCTCCTCTGCGTCTTGCTGGCCGCCTGTGCCACGCCACCGGCACCGGTCGCCCGGCCGGATTTTCTGTTTCACGACGAACTGTTTGCCAGTTCCAATGCGCGCATCAGCGCCGACGATGTGTTCGCGCTCAGCGAACCGATGAAGCGCTATCTGAAGAACGAGATCGCGGCCGAGATCCGCACCAAGGGCCCGCAGGGCGGGCTGGCCGAGGCCCTGCACCTGAAGGGCAAGCTCCGGATCGAATACGACGCCACGATGACGCGCAACGCCGCTGAGGCATTCGCAGCCGGTTCCGGCAACTGCCTGTCGCTGGTCGTGATGACGGCCGCTTTCGCGAAGGAACTCGGCCTGCCCGTGCGATACCAGAGCGCGTATCAGGAAGAAACCTGGAGCCGCAGCGGTGACCTGCTGGTCCACAGCGGCCACATCAACATCACGCTCGGACCGCGCCTGTTCGATGCCGGCACCGAGCGCTGGCTGCATCCGCTGACCATCGATTTCCTGCCGGTGCAGGAGATCCGCGGCATGCGCACGCGCGAGATCGACGAATCGACCGTCGTCGCGATGTACATGAACAACCGCGCGGTCGAGGTGCTCGCGCAGGGACAGCTCGACGATGCCTATGCATTTGCGCGCGCGGCGATCATGCAGGACCCGCGCTTCCTCAGCGCGTACAACACGCTCGGCGTGATCTATCTGCGTCACGGCAACCTCGCGCCGGCGGAGCAGTCGTTCAACCAGGTGCTGGCGCGCGAGCCGAATAACACGCAGGCGATTGCAAACCTGGCCGAACTGCTGTCGCGCCAGGGCCGCGTCGCGGAATCACAGGCGCTGTATCGCCGCCTCGCGCAGCTCGAACCCCACCCGCCCTTCTATTACTTCAACCTCGGCCGGGCCGCGATGCAGCGCGGGGATTACCGCCTGGCGCGCGACCTGTTCGCCAAGGAAGTGGCGCGCGCCGACTACTACCACGAATTCCACTTCTGGCTGGCACTGGCCAACTTCAAGCTTGGCAATGTCGAGGAGGCACGCACGCAGCTCGCGCGCGCGATGGAGGAGAGCACGAAGCACAGCGACCGCGACCTCTATGCAGCGAAGCTGGCGTGGCTGCGCGCGTACACGAAGCGGGTGGGAGTCCAATGAAGCTGCAATCTCTGCTGGGCATCGAGCTGCCGATCATCCAGGCCCCGATGGCGGGCGTGCAGGGAAGCGCGCTCGCGATCGCGGTGTCCAACGCGGGCGGCCTCGGATCGTTGCCGTGCGCGATGCTCGGCATCGACGCGCTGCGCC
>JBAIYN010000266.1:0-2157 GCA_037915775.1 Burkholderiales bacterium
ATCGCGACGACATCCTCGGCACGTTCTTCCTCAACATGTTCTATGGCGGCAAGCTCAAGAGCATGCCGCCCAAGCTCGTCAGCGACGACGGCAGGCACATCGTGATCCGGCCGCTCGCGTACGTGAAGGAGGCCGATCTCGCGCGCTATGCGCAGGTGCGCGACTTCCCGATCATTCCGTGCAACCTGTGCGGCTCGCAGGCGAACCTGAAGCGGCAGGAAGTGAAGCGGATGTTGCTGGAATGGGAGAAGCGCTTCCCCGGCCGCGTGGAAACGATTTTCAACGCGCTGACGCGCGTGGTGCCGTCACATCTGCTCGATGCGGACCTGTTCGCGTTCAAGGATCTGGCGGCGGCCGGTGTCGCCGATGCGCAGGGAGACATCGCCTTCGACGAAGATTCTTCCTGCGAACCGTCGGCGCAGAACCTGCTCGTCTCTGTTCCGGACGACTGATCGGGTTGCCGCCGCGGCGATACAGGACGACGCGCTCGGCCCCGCACAAGTGGCAGGAGGGACACGCGAGGTTCCGCCTCCCCGGGCCGCCCTGATCAATTCAAGGCGACGGCGTTGTCCTGATCGAGTCGGACCGCGTTGTCGCCGGGCTTCAGATCGACGCGCAGGTTCCACATCATTGCCTTCGTGCCCTGTTTCGTGGTGCCGAACACGTAATAACTTCCGGCAGCCAGCGGCGGAGTCTGAGCACGGCCCTGCGGATCGGTGGTCAGCACCCCGAGTGCATCGCCCTGAATCCCCTGCAGCCCCTGTGCGCAGCCGGGCGCATTGGCCTGACATGCCGAGAGCCAACCCTTGTAGGCGGAAACGCCGGGCGGCGGTCGAAACCCGCGGCTGACCAGCGCGACATCGACGCTGTGCCTTAGCACGATGAACTTGCTGCCCGCCAGTGGGGCATGTGCGCCACCGTCGGCCGAAAGGCCCGCCGCCAGTTTCAGCACCGCAGCCGCGGTGGCCGGCGCGGTCGATGCTTTCGCGGTCGCCGCCGGAGCAGCGCTCGCGGCCGGCGGCGCGGCGGGCGTTGCGGCCGGCGCGGGGGAAGCGGCGGTGCGCACCAGCACGCAGTCCTGCCCCGCCCAGTGCACGCGATCCGGACCGTCGAAATCGAACACGATCAGCTTCAGCGTCGTCTTCGGAATCACGACAACGCGCTTCGCGTCACCCCGATACTCGACACGGTCGAGTTCCATCTCCTTCGTGCGCGCGTCCGAGCCGACCAGACGGTCGGGGCGGAACTCGAACACGCCGCCACCGCCGAACAGCAACTCGCAAAGGCCCCCTTTCATCAGCGCGCCAAGTTGCGCGAACGGATCGGACGGATTGCCGCGCGTCGACGCTGGACGACTCCACTTGCCAAGCAGCGGATTGCGGTCGGCCGCAAGGGTCGGACGCCGCAGCCAGGTCTGGCGCGCTTTTTCGAGTTCAGCTGCCTGCGCGCCGCCCGGGTAGGAGCCGCCGGCGGCTGGCGCGCCGCCGGGCGCGGCCGGCGATGCGCCCGATCCGGGCGGGGCGTTCAATCGGCTGGATTCCTCCTGCTGGCGGCGGGCGTTCTCGTTCATGATCTGCTGCTGCCGCTGCTGTTCCTGGCGCTGCTGCTCCTGCTGGCGCCAGTATTCGCGCTGCTGGCGCTCGTATTCCATCTGCTGCGGTGTCTGTGCGATCGCGTGCCCCAGCGCGCAGCCAAGCATCACTGCACAGCCAAGCACTGCTGTCATCATCTTCGGCATTTCTGTCTCCTCAGGCACGGTCGGCGCAAGGCGCCGGGATCCGGACCGATGCAGCGCTGTTACTCCTGTTACTCGTTACTTCACCGGGTTCAGCGTCACCCCGAATGGGCCATGCATCCGATCCTTCTCGATCCGGAATTCCAGGTCGCCATTGCCCATGTCGATCAGCACGCGGTCACCCTTCACGACCTACGAACGGGTCTCCCTGGGTTGCCCGAACTCGACCATCACGACCTTGCCGCTCCCCTTGAAATCGAGGCCCGTGATGCCGCTGTCGTCCTTGTAGACGCTTGAGGGACTGCTGCCGCATGCGACGAGCAGCGTCGCCAGGATCCCGCCGGCGAAACGGCAAACCGCCGCACAGTATTTCTTCGCCATCTGTCTCCTCCGGTTCTGCGGGCCGCTTGTCCGCCCGCGAT
>JBAIYN010000501.1:0-2007 GCA_037915775.1 Burkholderiales bacterium
GGCAATCCCGGGACCGGCAAGACGACGGTGGCGCTGCGGATGGCGGAGATCCTGCACCGGCTCGGCTACGTGCGCAAAGGCCACGTGATCAGCGTCACTAGAGACGACCTCGTCGGCCAGTACATTGGCCACACGGCACCCAAGACGAAAGAGGTGCTGAAGAAGGCCATGGGCGGCGTGCTCTTCATCGACGAGGCGTACTACCTGTACCGGCCGGAGAACGAACGCGACTACGGGCAGGAAGCGATCGAGATCCTGCTGCAGGTGATGGAGAACCAGCGCGACGACCTCGTCGTGATCCTCGCCGGCTACAAGGACCGGATGGACACGTTCTTCCGCTCCAACCCTGGCATGAGCTCGCGCATCGCGCACCACATCGACTTTCCCGACTACACGCCCGACGAGCTGCTGGCGATCGCTCAGAAGATGGTCGCGCAGATGAACTACCAGTTCGACGAGCGCGCGGCTGCGGCAATGGCCGAGTACATCGCGCTGCGGATCAAGCAGCCGCACTTCGCCAACGCGCGCTCGATCCGCAATGCGCTCGACCGCGCGCGGCTGCGCCAGGCCAACCGCCTGTTCGCCGGCAGCGGCACGATCGACGCCGCCGCACTGATGCAGATCGCCGCGGAAGACATCCGCGCCTCGCGCGTGTTCGCCGGCGGCCTCGATTCACAGGAATCCACTCAACCACGGTGACGTCATGCCTTTCGGTCGCACGACCCTTTCCAAGTTTCTGATCCAGCAGCTGCATGACATGCCCGACCACGGCAAGCTCGCCGGCCTGCTGGTCGACGTCGCCGCCGCGATCAAGGCGATCTCGGCGATGACCGCCCGCGGTGCGCTCGGCGCCTCGCACGGCGCAGCCGCCGCACGCAACGCCAGCGGCGACGAGCAGCAACCGCTCGACGTGCTGTCGAACGAAACCATGCTGCGCCACTGCGAGTGGGGCGGGCTGGTCGCGGGCATGGCCTCCGAGGAACTCGAGGCGCCGTATCAGCTCCCGGCCGAATATGCGCGCGGGCCGTACCTGCTGCTGTTCGATCCGCTCGACGGCTCGTCGAACATCGACGTCAACGTGTCGGTCGGGACAATCTTCTCGGTGCTCCGATACGCGGGGAGTGAACCGCCGACGGAGAACGACTACCTGCAGAAGGGCACCGAGCAGGTCGCAGCCGGCTACGCGATCTACGGCCCGGCGACGATGCTGGTCCTCACCGTCGGCAAGGGCACGCACGGCTTCACGCTCGACCGCGAGATCGGCAACTTCATCCTCACGCACTCGAACCTGCGCATCCCGGAGGACACCAGCGAGTTCGCGATCAACACCAGCAACGAGCGCTTCTGGGAACCGCCGGTCAAGCGCTACGTCGAGGAGTGCAAGGCGGGCAAGACCGGCATTCGCGCGCGCGACTTCAACATGCGCTGGATCGCGTCGATGGTGGCCGAGGCGCACCGCATCCTGATGCGCGGCGGCGTCTTCATGTACCCGAAGGACACCAAGGACCCGACCAAGGCGGGGCGCCTGCGGCTCCTGTACGAGGCCAACCCGGTCGGCATGGTGATCGAACAGGCCGGCGGCATGGCGTCGACCGGACGCGGCCGGATCCTCGAAGCGGTACCGACCGAACTGCATCAGCGCGTGCCGGTGATCCTCGGTTCGAAGAACGAGGTCGCGCGCATCGAGCGCTACCACCACGAATACGACCGCGGCGAGGACAAGCCGTTCGTGTCGCCGCTGTTCGGCGAGCGCTCGCTGTTCCGCCCCGAAGCGCGGCTCTGAGGCACGGTCGGGCACAACGAGGGAGAACCCATGTCGATCAAGCATCCGATCATCGCGGTGACCGGCTCCAGCGGCGCCGGGACGACGACGGTGATGAAGAGCTTCCACCACATCTTCCGCCGCGACGGCATCAAGGCGCAGCTGGTCGAGGGCGATTCGTTCCACCGCTACGACCGCAAGGCGATGCGCGAGAAGATGAAGCAGGCCGAGGCCGCCGGCAACAA
>JBAIYN010000388.1:0-2533 GCA_037915775.1 Burkholderiales bacterium
AATCACGAATCGGCTGGCGCGGCTGGTCGACGAACTGGAAAACGGCCTGGTCGAGCGCCGCCGCCAGGTACGCCTGGCGCTGCTGACCGCCATCGCCGGAGAGCACACGCTGCTGATCGGCCCGCCGGGAACGGCAAAGAGCGAACTCGCGCGGCGCCTGCATCTGGCGTTCGCCGACGCGCGCTATTTCGAGCGCCTGCTGACGCGCTTCTCGGTGCCGGAGGAACTGTTCGGTCCGCTGTCGATCAGCGCGCTCGAGCAGGATCGCTACGAGCGCCAGACTGCGGGCTACCTGCCGCAGGCGTCGATCGCCTTCATCGACGAGGTGTTCAAGGCCAACAGCGCGATCCTCAATGCGCTGCTCACCCTGCTGAACGAACGCAAGTTCGACAATGGCGCCGGCCGCGAAACCTGCCCGCTGATCAGCGTGATCGGGGCCACCAACGAAGTGCCGGCCGACGAGGTGGCGGAAGCCTTCTTCGACCGCTTCCTGATGCGGCTGCCGGTCGGGGCGGTCAGCGACAGCGGTTTCCGCGAACTCATCTCGTTCGACACCCAGGGCGAACCTCAGGCGGCCGATGCACTGACGCAGAGCGACCGGGACGCGATCACGCAGGCGGCCCACGGCGTGAAGCTCACGCAGGAGGTGGCAGCGCTGCTCGCCGAGTTGCGCAGCCACCTCGCCGCAGACCAGATCTATGTCTCGGACCGGCGCTGGGTGAAGATCGCCTGGCTGCTGCGGGTCGCCGCCGCGACCGAGGGCCGCTCCAGTGTCTGCCTGTGGGACCTGTGGCTGCTGCCGTGGTGCACGGCGCACGGTGCCGATGGCCAGGCCGCCGTGCAGGACTGGCTGCTGACGCGGCTCGGCGTGCGCGAGGGCTATGCGCCGCCACGCCTGACGCGCGTGGTGGAAGCATTCGAGGCGCAGGTCCGCGTCGAGCAGGAGGCCGAGGATCTCGACTACGACGCGTCGGGGCGGCTGCAGTTCAGCACCGATCTCGAAGAGCGCGTGCAGGACGCCAAGGGCGCCGCGCAGGCGGTCCGGATGAGCTACATGCGCCGGCGCCGCTATGGCGAAACGCACATCGGCGCACGGCTGCGGCAGATCGACGAATTGATCGCGCGCATCGATGGCTACGCGCAGGAGCTGAAGGCGCGGCGCACCGATCTCGCCACCTACGCGCGGCAGAGCCTGTGGGTCGACCGCGATTTCGCCGCGCGTGTGACCGCCAACCTGGAGGCGACGCAGCGCGCGCTGGCCGAGCTTGCCCAGCGCGCGGCGAGCGCGCGCGCCGGCTTCGAGGCGCTGCCACGCCTGCCGGTCGATCCGGGAACGACGCCCGAACCGATCGCGCACGAACTGCTCGCGCTGTGAGCCAGGACCGCACCACCCGGCCGCTGCTGTTCGAGCAGCGCGAGCAGCGGCTGGCGACGCTCGATGCCTTGCCGCGCAATCTGTGGCTGGGCAGCATGATCAATTCCCAGGGTTCGCTCGAACCCCGGCTGCGCGCGCTGCAGGGGCTGCGCGAAGCGTTGCTCGGAGGCGGCGCCCCCGATCCGCAGAGTGCGCACTGGCCGGACCGCCTGCTGGCAGGCGCGCTGCACGCGGCGTTCGTGCGACTCGGGCTGCCGAACTACTGCCGCGACACCAGCGAACTCACCGATCAGGTTCTCGGCTCGATGCTGTGGCACCTCGACCGGATCGTCGATTACGTCGATCGCGGTGACAGTGCCGAGGTCGCCCGCCGGAAGGCAGTGGACGGTTTTGCGGAAGAGTGGAAGGAGCGTTGCGACCTGCTGGACGAACTGGAAGCGGTCCTCGGCGTCACGGAGAAGTTCCTCAAGAACACCGACTGGGACCTGCTGCGCGGTCTGCTCCGCAGCGAAGGCTGGCAGGAAATCGTGCGCATTCGCGGCATGATCGAGGCGCTGCCCGAACTTTCCGCGTTGATCCGCCGTCTGGGCCGGATGCAGCCGGTCGAGATCGCCGACGAAGCGAACCGTCCCGAGCCGCAGCAGATGGAGCAGTCGACCGAGGCCCGCTCCAGCGTCCACTACACGCGGATTCCGGAAATGCCCGGGGAGACGCGCACGATCTGCCGCTCCGCGCGAATCGCACGCATGCTGCCGTCGGAGACGATGCTGCTGACGCACCGGCGCCTGCGCCTGGTCTGGCACGCGCACCACGCCGAGCGCACCCTGCTCACCTACGAAGACGACGAACGGATACCCGTCGCCGTGCACGAACGCGTGTCGGTCCGGCTGCCGAGCGCGGCCCGCAAGCCGGACCGGCGCCTCGAATCCGGCCCGATGCTGATCTGTGTCGACACATCGGGCTCGATGCAGGGCGGTGCCGAGGCGGTCGCCAAGGCAGTCGTTCTGGAGGCCGCGCGCAGCGCGCACGCACAGAAGCGCGCCTGTTACGTGTTCGCATTCGGCGGACCGGACGAGATCGTCGAACTCGAACTCGGCGCGGATGCGACGGGAATCGAGAACCTGGTGCAGTTCTTCAGTCAGGGATTCCATGGCGGAA
>JBAIYN010000071.1:0-8660 GCA_037915775.1 Burkholderiales bacterium
CTGCGCGCCGCGCGGACCAGCCGCACCAGGGGCGCCTCGGCGCACAGCAACAGGATGAACCCGCACAGCGCATAGAACGCGAGGATGTCCCCGTAGTACAGCAGTGCGCCGTGCGCAAGGCCGACCGCGAGCAGGAAAAGCAGGCGGCGCCGATAGGCCTGCCGTGCGGCATCGAGGAATGCAGCGCGGCGCCGCAGGCTGCGCCACTGGAACGCGAACCCGACCCCGAACAGAAACGCGAAGATCGACATGAACTTGATCGACACCAGCGTTCCGATCAGCAGATGCACCAGCGTGTCGGCTGCCGATGGCGGCGTCGGGAAGTAGCCGAGCGGATCGCCGGCGCCCCACGCAAACGACTGAACGTTGACCTGCAGTATCCCTGCGAGCGCAAACGCACGCAGCGCGTCGATGAGCTCGACCCGTCGCGCGCCGCGCCCCTTGGCGATCCGCGGCGTGTCGACGCTCAACCCGGCGTGCGGCCGAGTTGCGCGATCTTGGCCTGCAGCCACTTGTCGACGGACGGGAACACGAACTTGCTCACGTCGCCGCCGAGCATCGCGATCTCGCGCACGATCGAGCCGGAGATGAACTGATACTGGTCTGACGGCGTGAGGAACATCGTTTCAACGTCCGGCAACAGGTAACGGTTCATGCCGGCCAGCTGGAACTCGTATTCGAAGTCGCTGACCGCGCGCAGCCCGCGCACGATCACGCGCGCGTTGTGTTCGCGCACGAAGTCCTTCAGCAGGCCGCGGAATCCCGCCACTTCGACGTTCGGATAGTGACCGAGCACCTCGCGCGCGATCTGCAGCCTTTCGTCGTAGGTGAAGAACGGATTCTTCGCCCGGCTGTCGGCCACGCCGACCACCAGCTTCGCGAACAACCCGGCCGCACGGCGCACGAGGTCTTCGTGACCGCGCGTCAGCGGGTCGAACGTTCCGGGATACACGGCGATAACCATGTTCAGTCTCCGAGGCCCGCGGCCGGGCCGCGGGAGCCGATTATTCCGGCATCGCGCCGCTGCAGCAAATGGAAATGCACCCGCCCGGCACGAGCGGCGCGAACGATGTCGAAACCGGCGGCAGCGGCGCGCGCATCGGTCAGCGGCGCTGCACTCTCGAGATACACCAGGCCGCCGGACGCGAGCAGCGGGCGTGCCGCGGCAAGTGCCGCGTCGGCAAGCCCGGCGCTGGTCGCGCCGACCTCGAATGGCGGATCGAGCAGGATCAGGTCGAAGCTCGCTTCGGGCAGTTGTCGCGCGACGGCGAACGCGTCTCCGGCACGAACCTCGACCGTCACCGCATCGAGCCGCTCGCGCAATGCGCGCAGCGCGTCGAGCAGGCGCGGGTCGCGCTCGACCAGCATCACCTGCGCAGCGCCGCGCGATGCGAGCTCGAAGCCCAGAGCGCCCGAGCCGGCAAACAGATCCAGGCCGCGCAGGCGCGACAGGTCCGGGCGCAGATGCGCGATCCAGTTGAACAGCGTCTCGCGCACGCGATCCGGCGTCGGACGCAGCCCGGCCACATCGACCAGCGGAATGCGGGTGCGCCTGTAGATGCCGCCGATGATGCGCAATGCGTGCGGCGCCCGGTCGAAACGCGACTTCGACGGCGTTGCTAGACTCTGCGCGGGCGCCGCCTTGGGAGCGGCGCGTTTTTTTCCCGTTTTGCCGAGCGTTTTCGCCATCGATCGATGATAAGTCCCGCGCCTGAAAAGACCGGTTGGCTGTCGCGCCTGAAGAAGGGGCTCGAGCGCACGCGGGTGAACATCGTCGGTCTCTTCTCCGGCGGCGTGATCGACGACGCGCTGTTCGAGGAACTGGAGATCGCGTTGATCGGCGCCGATGTCGGCGTGGCGACGACGACGGAGATGCTCGACGCATTGCGCCGGCGCATCAAGCTGGCCGGACTGAAGACCCCGGCCGAGGTACGCGAGGCCCTGCGCGACGAACTGGCGCAGCGGCTCGCGCCCTGCGAGGGACAGCTCAGGCTCGACGCGGCGCGACCGCTGGTGATGATGGTGGCCGGCGTCAACGGCGCAGGCAAGACCACCTCGATCGGCAAGCTGGCACACTGGCTTGCCGACCGCCACAAGAGCGTGCTCCTCGCCGCGGGCGACACGTTCCGCGCCGCGGCGCGCGAGCAGCTGGCGATCTGGGGCAGCCGCAACAACGTCGAGGTCATCCAGCAGGCGAGCGGCGACCCGGCCGCGGTCGTCTTCGACGCGGTGCATGCGGCGCGGGCGCGCGGCATCGACTTGCTGATCGCGGACACGGCCGGACGCCTGCCCACCCAGCTGCACCTGATGGACGAGCTGAAGCGCGTCAAGCGGGCGCTCGACAAGGCGATGCCGGGCGCACCGCATGAGGTATTGCTCGTCCTCGACGGCACCAATGGACAGAACGCATTGGCGCAGGTGAAGGCGTTCGACGACGCGATCGGGCTCACCGGCCTGATCATCACGAAGCTCGACGGCACCGCGAAGGGCGGCGTGCTGGCGGCGATCGCGCGCGAACGACGCGACAAACCGATCCCGATCCTGTTCATCGGCGTCGGCGAGAAGATCGGCGACCTGCAGCCGTTCGTGGCAGCTGAATTCGCCGACGCGCTGTTCGGCGCGCCCTGACGCCCGAGAAACGGCGCTCAGCCCGCGGCGCGCCCGCGCGGCTTTGGCGGCGCCGGGCGCTTGCCGTCGACGATGTGCATCAACGCCAGATACGGGTGGCGCAGCATCATGCGCGGCCCTGCGTGACGCATCATCTCGCGCACCTGCTCCCGCTGCGTCGGGCCGTAGCAATGGATCTGGCAGTTGGCGCAGGTCGGCTTGGTCTCGCCATACGGGCAGCCGGCGAGGCGCTTTTCCGCGTACGCATGCAGCGCCGCACACTCGGCACACAGATCGTCGCCGCGATGATGGTCGCGGCAGTAAATGCGCAGCCTCGCGCGGATCGTTTTCAGCTCGCGCGCCAGCCTCGGCTGCAGCAGTCGCGCGCGGCGGTCTTCGATGCTGGTCATGCGTGCATGGTGAGCGAGTTCAGCCGCGTCCGTCTGCGCTGGATCAAGCGGCGCAGTGCGATACCTCTTCCGTTGTATGAGGCCGCCCCGCTTGCGCGATATTTGCGGGCGCTGACCTGCACCCGATGACAACCGCGTGATACGTAGAATCCAGCTGCTTCCACGCCTTCTTCTTCCCGCGTCGTCTATGTTGCTGGCTGTCGTCGATCTGGGTTCGAACAGCTTCCGTCTCGAGATCGGCCGCGCCGACGGCAACCATGTCGAGCCGCTGGGCTACTGGAAGGAGACCGTGCGTCTCGCCCGCGGCCTCGGAGACGACGGGCGATTGTCCAAGAAGGCGATCGACGCCGCGTGCGAATGCCTGGCGCGTATGAACGAGCGGCTGCGCGGCGTGCAGAGCGAACAGGTGCGCGCGGTCGGGACGCAGACTCTGCGCGAGGCGCGCAACGTCAACGAATTCCTGCTCGAAGCGCAGGCCGCGCTGGGCCACCCGATCGAAGTCATCTCCGGCCGCGAAGAGGCGCGCCTGATCTTCGAGGGCTGCATGCACTCGCTGCCGCCTTCCCCGAAGCGGCGCCTCGTCGTCGATATCGGCGGCGCATCGACGGAAGTGATCGTCGGCCGCAACTTCACCGCCGAAGCAGCGGAATCGTTCAAGATCGGATGCGTGAACACGACGCTGCGCTTCTTTGGCAGCGGCGCGATCGATCGCAACAGCTTCAAGCGCGCGGTGGTCGCATGCTCCGCCGAGCTGGAAGAGGCAATTGCGCAGTTTTCGCGCAGCAACTGGGAGGAAGCCTACGGCACGAGCGGCACGGTGGGTGCGGTCGCGGCGTTGCTGCGCGCGCAGGGCTGGTCCGACGGCGTCATCACCTCGGAGGGGCTGTCGAGGATGCGCCAGTCGCTGCTCGACGCCGGCGAGATCAAGCGCCTGCGCTTTGCCGGCATCAAGCCCGAGCGGCAGGAGGTGATCGCGGGCGGAGTCGCGGTGCTGATCGCGGCATTCGAAACGCTCGGCATCACCGAGCTGAGGCCCGGACGCGGCGGATTGCGCATGGGCCTGATCTACGACCTGCTTGGCCGACGCGAGCAGCGCGACATGCGCGACGCCACCGTCGAGCGCCTGCAGTCGCGCTTCGGCGTCGATCGCGTTCAGGCCCGGCAGGTCGGGCAACTGGCGCTCGCCCTCCATCAGGCCCTGGAACCGCGTGCCGACGAAGAGATGGCCAAGCGCCTGGCCTGGGCGGCGGCGCTGCACGAGATCGGCTTCGCGATTTCACACAACGACCACCACAAGCATGGCGCCTATCTGGTGCAGCATGGGGATCTGGCCGGCTTTTCGACCACCGACCAGGAACGCATCGCCACCCTGATTCTGAGTCAGCGCGGAAACCTGAAGAAGGTCATCGAGGCGCTCACGGACGAGCAGCGTGTCGCCAAGATCGTCGCGCTGCGGCTGGCGGTGCTCCTTTGCCATGCGCGACGCGAAGTGCAGCTGCCGCGATGGACGCTGCGAACCGGCAAGACCTGGGTCGAGTTCGGTCTCGACGCAGGCTGGCTGGCGCGCCACCCGCTGACGCAATATCTGCTCGACGAGGAGGCAGCGCAGTGGAACAAGGTCGGCATCCGCCTTGTGGTGAAGCCGTTGCAGGCAGGCGGGCAGGCTAAGCCATATCCGGGCTGATGACGGCGCGCAGGACAACCTGTTCCGCGCCGTCTCGTTCGCGCGAGCTGATCCACCAGAGCCCGCCCTTCCGGATCGCCCAGTCCTGCTCGCGTCCCGCCAGCAGCCGGCTGGCGACGCGGCCCAGCGCCGGCTGGTGGCCGACGATGACCACCGTCGAACTGCCATCCGGCCAATTGGCGGCGCCCAGCACATCGTCGACCGCCGCGCCGGGTGCCAGCTTCTCGACGGTCTTGAGCTTGCGCTTCGACATTTCCGCCAGCGCCCGCGCCGTCTGCTGAGCCCTTGCCGCAGGACTGACCAGCAGCCGCGCCGAGTCGGGCAGCCGTGAGTGCAGCCATTCGGCGATCCGGCGTGCCTGCTTCTCCCCTTTGGTCGTGAGCCGGCGCGCGAGGTCCGGCTCGCCGACTTCGGCCTCCGCATGCCGCCACAGTATCAATTCCATCTTCTACGCGCTGCCGTCACGCGGAGCCGACCAGTTGCTGCAGAAGCGCGCGCTGGGCCGAATATCCCGGTCCGCGCGGAGACGGGGGGCGGTATTCGCCGCCGGAGCCGAGCAACCAGGCGTCCGCGGTGTCGACGAGGTAAGGCAGCAGGCCTTCGTCGATCACGCGTCGCTTCAGCTTCTTGTTCAGCACCGGCCAGGCGATCTCGATGCGGCGGAACAGATTGCGCCCCATCCAGTCGGCGCTCGACAGGTACACGTCGTCCTTCCCGCCATTGCGGAAATAGTAGATCCGATGATGTTCGAGAAAGCGGCCGACGATCGAGCGCACGCTGATGTTCTCCGAAAGCCCCTTCACGCCCGGACGCAGGCTGCAGGCGCCGCGGACGATCAGATCGATCTTCACGCCCGCCTGCGAGGCGGAGTAAAGCGCGTTGATCGTCGCCTCGTCGATCAGGGCGTTCATCTTGGCGACGATGCGGCCCGGCTTGCCACTGCGCGCGATTGCAGCTTCGCGCTCGATGCAGGCCAGCACCCGCTTGTGCAGGGTGAATGGCGCGACCCACAGATGCGTCATCTTCTCGAGCCTGTTCTGGCTCGTCAGATGCATGAACACGCGCTCGATGTCGGCGCACAGCACCGGGTCGGCAGTGAGCATGCCGAAGTCCGTGTAAAGCTTGGTGGTCGCCGGATGGTAATTGCCGGTTCCGAGATGCGCGTAATGAACCAGCCGCATCCGCGGTCCCTTGCGCCGCGAGGGTTCCTCTTCGCGACGCAGGATCAGCAGCATCTTCGCGTGCGTCTTCAGGCCGACGACACCGTAGACGACCTGCGCGCCGACCGCCTCGAGCCGCTCGGCGAGATTGATGTTCGCCTCTTCGTCGAAGCGTGCCTTCAGTTCGACGATCACCGTCACCTCCTTGCCCCGGCGTGCGGCATCGACCAGCAGATCGACGAGCACCGATGCCGTGCCGGTCCGGTACAGCGTCATCCGGATCGAGGCAACCCTGGGGTCGAGTGCCGCCTGGCGCAGAAACTCGACCACCGGTTCGAAGCTCTCGAAAGGGTGATGCATCAGGATGTCGCCGCGCTTCATCGCGCCGAATATGTCGGCGCCGTCGGCCGACTGCGCCACCTTGACCGGCCACGCCGGCACGAACGGCGTCCAGCGCAACTCCGGCTGCGTGATGTGATCGACCAACTGATTCATCCGCACCAGGTTGACCGGCCCGTCGACACGGAACACCGCCTCGTTGGGGAGCTGGAATTGCTCGCGCAGCATGACCTCGAGCGGCGGCGGACAGGTGCGCAGCACTTCGAGGCGCAACGGGTTGCCGAAGTGACGCTGCGTCAGTTCGACGCGCAGGGCCTGGCGCAGGTTCTTCACTTCGCGCTCGTCGACCCAAAGGTCCGAATCGCGCGTGACGCGAAACTGCGAGAAGCCGGTCACGCTGCGCCCCGGAAACACATCGGCCAGATGCGCGCGAATCACCGAGGTCAGCATCACGAACGCCTGCTTGCCGGGCGACAGCCGCGACGGCAGCGGGATCACGCGCGGCAGCACACGGGGAACTTTCAGGATCGCGGTTGCGGCAGCGCGCCCGTAGGCGTCCTTGCCCTCGAGCGCGATGATGAAATTCAGCGCCTTGTTCATCACCTGCGGGAACGGATGCGACGGATCCAGGCCGATCGGCGCCAGCAGCGGTCTGACCTCGCTGTCGAAATAGTCGCGCACCCAGGCCCGTTGTGCCGGCGTGCGTCTGGCGTGGTTGATCACCTCGATATCGCGCTTTTCCAGCAGCGGCATCAGCGTCTGGTTGAACAGCGTGTACTGACGCTCGACGAGCGCATGGGCGCGCTCCGAGATGCGCAGATAAAGCGGCCACTGGGACGCCTGGGGACCCCAGCCGCCCATGTCCCCGACTTCATCGCGCATCTCGTCGATCAGATCGGAGAGTCGGATCTCGAAGAACTCGTCCAGGTTGGACGATACGATGCAGATGAATCGCAGACGCTCCGCCAGCGGCACGTCGGCGCGCTCCGCCAGCGCAAGCACGCGCTCGTTGAAGGCGAGTTGCGACAGCTCCCGGTTCGATAGGCGCTGCGCCGGCGCCGCGGGCCCGACGTCCTTGTCCTTGCGGTCCCTGCGGGACCTCTGTTTCAACCTGCGCTTGTCGAACACCATAGAGGCCGGGAGTGACCGTTTGATGACCGGTCGGGCGCACTTACAATCCGCGCGCCGCGATCGATTCTAGGCGCGCCCCTGATGGATTCCGGCGCAGCTCGCTGCCGCATCGATCGCCCCTATTCATGACAGACACCTCCCTCGAGCGGCCGCCGCTGATCGTGGTCGACCACGTGCAGAAACGCTACGGTGACGCGCCGGCGGCGGTCGACGATGTGAGCTTCAATGTGGGACGCGGGGAGTTCCTGCTGGTCACCGGGCCGAGCGGAGCGGGCAAGTCCACCCTGCTGCGCCTGCTGGCGGCCCTGGAGTCGCCATCCGGCGGGCGCATCGTGATTGCAGGCACCGAGACCACGCGGCTGAAGCGGCGCGGTCGCGCCGCCTTGCGCCGAACGATGGGGATCGTGCCACAGGACCTGCTGCTGCTGCCCGATCGCACCGCGCTGGAGAACGTGATGCTGCCCGCACTCGTGACCGGACTTTCGCGCGCGGAAGCGCGCGCACGCGCCGAGGCCGCGCTGGCGCGCGTCGGAGTCGCGGC
Organism: Burkholderiales bacterium; assembly: GCA_037915775.1. Taxonomy (GTDB): domain Bacteria; phylum Pseudomonadota; class Gammaproteobacteria; order Burkholderiales; family Burkholderiaceae_F; genus JAKOQB01. The sequence continues at coordinate 7,873 of JBAIYN010000071.1, forward strand.
CCTCACCGAGCGTCCGCGCGCCCTGTCGGGCGGAGCCCAGCAGCGCGTGGCACTGGCGCGCGCGATCGTCAATCGGCCCGTGGTGATCCTTGCGGACGAGCCGACCGCGCATCTCGATGCGGACGCTGCGGCGGGCATCGTGCGTCTGCTGGACGAATTCTCCGCCTCGGGCATCGCCGTGCTGCTTGCGTCGCATGGCGAGAGCGTCGCCCTGCCCCCGGGCACGCGCCTGCTGCGCATGGCGAACGGACGGATTGCCGCATGAGCATGCTGGCCCGTTGGGGACATGCCGTGCGCGAATCCGCGCAACTCATGCGCCGGCGCTTTGCAACCTTCGCATTGGCCGCGCTGTTGTGCGCATCCGCGCTGACGCTGCCGCTGCTCGCGGCGACGATCGGGTACGGGCTTGCGCCGCAGGCCGCGCGCCTGCCGATCGCGCCGGAGGTCAGCGTTTTCGCCTCGCTATCCGCCACTTCACAGGACATCAACGCGCTGAAAGCAAAGCTGCAGGCGACAACCGGGGTCGAGCGCGTGCAATGGATCACTCGCGACCAGTCGCTCGCCGATCTCGCGCGCCGATCGGGCGGAGTTGCGCCGCTCGCCGACCTCAAGCCGAACCCGCTTCCGGACACCCTGATCGTGACATTCCGGCGCGACGTGTCGCCCGACGATCTCGACCGAACTGCCTCCGAGTTCCGCAAGTTGCCCAAGGTCGACGGTGTCTTCGTCGACAGCAGCTGGTTCCGGAAGGCTGCCGGGCTCGCGCGCGTCATGGTGCGCATCGCGCT
>JBAIYN010000573.1:0-4296 GCA_037915775.1 Burkholderiales bacterium
TGCTCGCCGTTCACTTCGATGGTCTGGCCGATGCAGGCGTTGTCGAGGTATTCGCCGGCGATGCTGCGGATCTTCGCCGCGGGAACCTCGCAGATCTTCTCGGCCCATTCGGGGCTGTACTGCTTCATGTGCGCGACCAGCTTGGCGAAGGCGGTCTGCGCGGCCACATCCGTATACGTCCAGCGCTCGTCGTCGGCGCCGATCTCGACCGCGTTCGCCACGCGCACGCCGCCTTCGAGCAGCGGCACGACGCCCGGCGTGTCGAAGGGCTCGGCAGCATTCCGCTGCGTGTCCCACACCAGCGGCTTGCCCGACTCGGCCTCGCGCAGGTAGAAGCCGTTCGGCCCGACCAGGTAGGGCGACGACGTCATGTCGCGCAGGAATGCGAGGTCGAGCCGCTCGCGCGGGTGCTCGTGCAGCATCACGTGGATCAGCGCGAACATGCACGCGCCATCGGTCTTCGGCTTGATCGGCACCCATTCGGCGCTCGCCGCGCCGGTGATCGACAGGTGCGGTTCGATCTGCACCCGCTTCATGCCGCGCACGCGCGCCGACGCATGGCGCCAGGTCGCGCACGGCCCGCCGGTGACCTCGTTGTTGTTGCCGAGCGAGATGTTGAAGTTGCACAGCGGCGTGTCGGCCGACACCGTGAACGCGCGGTGCCAGTATTCGCCGTACAGGTGCTCGGAGTGAACGCACTTCACGCCCTGCCCCGAGCCGAAGCTGAAGTCGACCGGTCCGAGCGCCTGCAGGTAAGCCGGGAACGTTCCCATGTAATTGGCCGGCGTGCCGCCGTGGCCGAAGGTCGCGGCGATGCGCGGCATGCCCTGCGCATCGAGCGGCCCGCGCGCGCGGATCTCGTTCACCTTCGCGGCGACCAGGTCGAGCGCCTCGTCCCACGAGATCGGCACGAAGCCGGGATCCTCGTGGATGCCCTTCTTCGGATTCGTCCGCTTCATCGGCGTGAGGATGCGCGCCGGGTGGTAGGTCTTCTGGATCAGCCCGTAGGCCTTCACGCACGGACGGCCGTCGCTCGGATGCACGCCGGTACCGGCGAAGTTCGGGCCGATCTCGGTCGCCACTCCGTCGGCCACCTTGACTGTCAGCAGGTCGGGGCCCGCGACGCAGTTGTAGCAGTAGGTCGGAATCTGCCGCGTCGACGCGGTCTTTTCTGGTTGCATGTCTGCCTCCCCGGTCAGGGATTGGGAGAGCCAATCATCTGCTTCCGGGATAGGCCGATCTGTGATCTGAATCAGAAATCGCGGATTCGGCGGCCGATTGACCGACCGGTCAGTCAAAGATACGGGAGGCGGGCAACCGCGCTGCTGCCGACGCAGGCCGCAGCCTCACGCCTGCGGAGTGAACTCGATCTTGCCGTCCGGCAGCAGATACAGAACCAGCGCGCGACCGTCCGTGACGGTCGGGCGGTGCGCCGAACCGGGCGGATAGACCTTCCACCCGGCGCCCTTGCCGTCGAACCGCGCGCCCGGCGACACCGGCATCACCATGCACACTTCGCCGTTCGGGTGCCGATGGTGCGGGCCGACGATGTCGGTCAGATCGACCACGTCGACGCTGAGGTTCGAGGTCTGCGGTCCCGGCTCGATCACGCGGCCGAAGCGACGGCCTTCCCCGCCTTGCGCGCACATCCAGCCGGCTGCGATGGCTGCGTGGCAAGCCGCCTCGATCGACTTGAACTCGGCCGATGCCGGGGCAAACCGCTGCTCGAGTTCGTCTGCAAGCGCCGCGGTCACCGGCCTGCCGGCAATCGCTTGCGTCACCGGTTGCACCAGGCGGCGGAACTGGTCGGGCGTCATCGTCACCCCCTCTCGTGGAGTGACGGGATTATGAACCGCGCTGCAGGAAGCGCGGCACCGCAAGGACGTCCAACAGCCGACCGATGCGCGTCGTGATCGGCGCACGCGCCTCGATCGCCAGCGACACAGGCTGCCGCGCCTCTGCGTCATGGGGCCGCCGCTCGAACGCCGGCGCGCGCGGGCCGGATTCGCCGGCCGGCTTGCGCGGCAGGGTCAGCGGCGACGTCGGCCGCCCGAGCGCAAGCTCGCCGCTTTCCGCATCGAGGACCAGCGCGAGCCAGTCGAGGATCGGTTGCCATTGGCGCAGGTCCGCCTCGACCTTCGCGGCCGGCAGATCGAACAGGCTCAGCCCGCGCTCGGCGCAGCGCACATATACCTGGGTCTCGCGCAGCACACCGATGAACGGAAGCTGCAGCGCCCCGGCCCAGCGGCGCAGCACGTCTTCCGCGTTGGTGCGCGCATCGAGGCGCATGCCGACCGCTGCCACCTTGCAGCGGCCGCTGGCGATGCGCGGCAGCCGCTGCAGTTCGGCAAAGCAATCGGCGGTCGACTCACGATCGAACACCGAAGCGCCGATGGGCAGCAGGATTGCGTCGGCGTACATGACCACGCGCATCAGGTCGAAGCCGCGCAGTCCGCCCGGCGTGTCGAGGATCACGTGCGCGAATCCGGCCGGCGGCCGGATCAGCGAGTTGGGCTCGAGCGCGCGGCCCTTGATCGCGGCGCGCGCAGACAGCTTCTGCGCCGCGCGCCGCCGCAGCCATGCCTGCGTCGACTGCTGGCGATCGACGTCGGCGAGCACGACCGGATTCCCGGTGCCCGCGCAGTGCACGGCCAGATGGGTAGCCAGCGTGGTCTTCCCGCTTCCGCCCTTGCGATTGACGACAGCGATCACCGGCATGTCAGTCGCCGTTCGGGATGGCCGTGCAGTTCAACGAGGGATGCATCGAGGAACGAGTCGCAGCCGTGCGGCCGGCAATCCAGCGGCCAGGCCCGGGTGTCGCCAGACAATGGAACAACTTCCCGTGATGCGCAATCGGCAGGACGGATAGTGCGCACTGGCTGTTTGGCGTAGCCGAGACGCGGGTGCGAAGCCGGCGCCGAAACCGATCGAGCACAATCCCGTCCGTCGTGACCGACTCGAGCGCCGAATGCCTTACCAAGACTTCCTGGGGTACCTCGCTGCCACGCTGACCACGGCGTCCTTCGTGCCGCAGGCACTACACACCTGGCGGACGAGGGCGACGGCCGGAATTTCGCTCGGCATGTACGCGATCTTCACGTCGGGCGTGGCCCTGTGGCTTGTGTACGGCGTGCTGATCGCGTCGTGGCCACTGATTGTGGCCAATGCGATCACGCTGTCGCTGGCGCTGTTCATCCTGCTGCTGAAGCTCAGGCACGGATAGCAGAACGGCGCCCGCAGGCGCCGTTTTGGATACCTGGAGAAGGCTAATGGCCCAGCGTGTTGATCACCGTCTGCGCGATGATCGCGTAGGTGGCCGCGGTTCCGTGGTGATCGTCCCAATAGTAGTACTGCTGCGGATTCGTGCAGGGCGGTGGCGGATTCGGCACCAGGCTGTTGAAGCACATCTGGGTGACGTTGGTCAGCCCGTATGCGGATGGATTGGCTTTCACCTGCTGCTCGAGCCCGAAGATGTCCACTGTGTAGAGGTTCAGCCCGGACGACGCCGCCTTCAGTCCCGCAAGTTGCTGGGCGAGCGCGCCGTCGAACGCAACCGACAGTTGCGTCAGCGCCGCGACCGTCGCCGCTCCCGCCGCCTGGGCAACCGGTGTTGCGCCGACATTCGGCAGGTTGGTAACGAGGATGTTGCGCGCACCCGCCGAATACAGCGTCAGCACCATGTTGACGATGTCACCGACACCCGCGGTCACGATCTTGGTCGGCGCCGTCGGGTCGGTCTGCAGCAGAACCAGCGAGTCGTATAGGTTGTTGCCGAAATTGCCGGCATCAACGATGTAAAGGGCCTGAGGGCTCGCCTGGTAGTTCACCTTCGACAGGTACTGGCCCATCTGGGCGACCATGCTGGGATATTTCGATGGCGTCGCGCCAGCCGGCAAGAGGCCGGTATCGGCACCGGCATACGCATAGTCGGTGCCGCCCTTCAACGAGGGCGCAACGCTCGCTCCGTACTTGGCGGCGACTGTTTCGACCCACAGCGTTCCATTGGAATACCGCCCCTGCGCGTACGGCGGCGAGGGCGGGCACTCCGTCGGCGCCACAGTGCAGCGATTACCCGTGTCGTTCAGGCTGGCCCCGAACACGACGACGGTGCTGAATAGCGGCGGTTCGCCCGTGCCGCCGCCGCAAGAGACAAGAAACAGCGAGAATGCCGCTGCTGCCGCGATTCCAAGCGCGCGCCGGCGCGCCTGCAGATAGTCGATCATTTCTTATCCTCCACCTGAGTGAGCCCGCCGTCACGGGCAACCGCGCCGGATCATACGCGCGGGTCGCGTCACC
>JBAIYN010000475.1:0-2479 GCA_037915775.1 Burkholderiales bacterium
CGAGCGAGGTCATGCCGATTCGGGGATGATGCGGATCACGGACCACGACCAGAGCGCACCGAATGTCGCAACTGCTCAGCCTCGCACGCGCCGCGCAGCTCGTCGGCGTTCCGCGCGGCACGCTGCAGAAGCTGGTACGCGCGGGCGAGCTGCACGCGTTCGACGGTCAGATCACGCTCGACGAGCTGCGCCGCAGTTTTCCGGCGGCGACGCTCGAAGACGCGGGCGCGCTGGAGAAGGTCGTGCAGATCCGCGAAGCGTCGTTCGGCAAGCGCGTGCGGGAGCGCATGCTGCCGTCGCAGGAGGTTCTCGCGCAGCGGCTGTTCGCGCAGGGGCAGGAGCTGGCCGACCTGCGCCGCTACCTGAACGCGTATCACGCGCTGGCGGTCGACAGCGAGCGGCGGCTGCGCGAACTGGCGGGGACGCGCAACGATGAAACGCTCACCGCGCTCGCCGACGAGATGCAGGTCGGGCTGCGGCGCGCACTGGGCACCGAGCCGGCGGAAGCGATGGATGCGATGGCCAACATGCTCAACGTGATTTCGGCGCAGGTGACGGTGCGTCCGAGCGGACACCAGTTCCTGCTCGAGGGCAATGACTCGATCCTGCAGGCGGGACTGAAGGCGGGACTGCGCTTCAGCTACGGCTGCGGCAGCGGCACCTGCGGACTGTGCAAGGCGCGCGTCGTGTCGGGCGACGTGCGCCAGGTCCAGCATTCCGATTACTCGATGTCCGAACTCGAGCGGCAGCAGGGCTATTTGCTGTTGTGCACGCACACGGCGGTCAGCGACGTGATCGTGGAAACGATCGAGGCGCGCGGCCCGGCCGACATCCCCGACCAGACCATCGTGACCACCGTGCGCGCAGTAAGTGCGCTTGCGCCGCACGTGCGCCTGCTGCACCTGCAGACGCCGCGCAGCAACCGGCTGCGCTTCCTCGCCGGCCAGTCGGTCACGCTCGGCATGGCCACCGCGCAGGGCGATGTTTCGCAGACGCTGCCGCTCGCGAGCTGTCCATGCGACGAGCGCAACCTGCATTTCCATCTGATGCGCGATGCGCAGCCGCTGTCGGAGCTGATGTTCGCGGACCGCGTGCGCGCCGGCGACACGGTCAGCGTGCGGGGACCGATCGGCGACTTCGTGCTCGATGCCGACAGCGAACGGCCGCTGCTACTGGTGGCGTGCGACAACGGCTTCGGACCGGTCAAGAGCCTGATCGAGCACGCGATGGCAAGCGAGCAGGTCGAATCCTATGCGCTGTACTGGGTCGCCACGCAGGCCGACGGCCACTACCTGGCCAATCAGTGCCGCGCGTGGGCGGCCGCGTTCGACCAGTTCTCGTTCGTCCCGCTGGTGGAACCCGACGCAGCAGCCGGCGCGCCACGCGCGGTCGACGCGATCCTGGCTGCGAATGCGGGCATCGACCGCAGCGACGTATTCATCGCCGGTCCCGCCGCGTTCGTGGAGCCTGCGGCGCGAGCGCTGCTCGCCGCCGGCGCACGACGCGAGTTCCTGCGCAGCCTGGTTCTCTAATCCCTCCGGCATCGACGATTCAACGAACGGCACGACAACCCCATGAGCGACGCTCTGAACTTCCTCGTCAAGGCGCGGCCCGATGCGATGGGCCACTACTTCAAGTTCCTGAAGGAGGCCGGCAAGCACCTCGACCCGAAGACGCGCAACCTGATCTCGGTGATCACGAAGGTGCACGCGCAGACCGAGCGCGGTTTGCGGCAGTACCTGTCGCGCGCGCTGCGCGAGGGCTGCACGCCGGTCGAGGTGATCGATGCGCTGCTGATGGCGTTTCCGGCGCTCGGACTGGCGAAGATCGTGTGGGCGGTCGACATCATCATCGACATGGACCTGCCGGAGTTCCAGCCCGACGCGATGGGCCTTCCCGGCGCGTGGCACGACGTGATGGCGGCCGATGCGATCAAGGCCGGTGCGGTCGAGCGCGTCGACTGCGACGGACGGGGACTGTTCGTCTACCGCGCCGACGGCGAATTCCGGATCTACGACAGCCGCTGTCCGCACCAGACGACGAACATCCCGCACCTGGCGCTGCAGGGAACACGGCTGACCTGCCCGAAGCACGAGTGGGCATTCGACATCACGACCGGCGCATGCGTCGCCAAGGGATCGACGCCGCTGAAGCGCTGGAAGTCGAAGGTGGAGGGCGGGCGCGTGCTGGCGTATTGGTGAGATGGAAACGCTGCCGATTTTTCTTAAGCTCACCGGGCAGCCGTGCGCGGTGATCGGCGGCGGCGACGTCGCCGCGCGCAAGGTCGCATTGCTGCTCGACGCCGGCGCGTGCGTCACCGTGACCGCGCCGGCGCTGTGCGCCACGCTGGCAGAACTGTCCGGCAGCGGCCGGATCGGCCACCGCGCGTCGGTCTTCAGCGCCGATGCGCTGGACGATGTCGCAGTGGCGATCGCCGCCACCGACGATCGCGCGGTCAACGCCGAAGTGTCCCGGCTCG
>JBAIYN010000036.1:0-3037 GCA_037915775.1 Burkholderiales bacterium
CAATCCCCGTTCTGTTCGCGATCACCGTTCATGAAGCTGCACACGGCTATGTCGCCCGCATGTTCGGCGACACGACCGCCTATGCGGCAGGACGCGTCACGCTCAACCCGCTGAAGCACATCGACCCTGTCGGCACGGTCGTGGTCCCGCTCGTCATGGTCGTGCTGTCCGGATTCATCTTTGGTTGGGCAAAGCCCGTTCCGGTGAATTTTGGCCGACTGCGTCGTCCCAAGCAGGACATGGTTTGGGTTGCGGCTGCGGGTCCGGGTGCAAACCTGCTCATGGCGATTCTGTGGCTGCTATTCGCAAAGGTGCTCGCGCTTCTGGGCATGCGGGAGGCCTTCTTCTTCCTGATGGCCGACGCGGGAATCAAGATCAACCTGATGCTGATGGCGTTGAACCTGTTGCCGCTGCCCCCGCTGGATGGCGGCCGCATTGCCGTCGGACTGCTCCCGCACAGGCTTTCCTACCAGTTCGCCCGTATCGAGCCGTACGGTTTCATCATCCTCCTGCTTCTACTGGTCACGAATACGCTCGGGTTCTTCATCGAGCCGTTTCTGCGCCTCGGCAGCAGCATTCTCAAACTGTTCATCTGACGATGTTCGTCGATCGCGTTCTCTCCGGCATGCGCCCGACCGGCGCGCTTCACCTTGGCCACTTTCACGGCGCGCTGAAGAACTGGGTGCGATTGCAGGACGAGCATCCGTGCTTCTTTTTCGTGGCCGACTGGCATGCGCTGACGACGCACTACGAATCGCCCGAGGTGCTCGAGGCGAGCGTGTGGGACATGCTGATCGATTGGTTTGCTGCCGGCATCGATCCGCAGAAGGCGACCGTGTTCATCCAGTCGCGCGTGCCGGAGCACGCGGAACTGTTCCTGCTGCTGGCGATGGCCACGCCGCTTGGCTGGCTCGAGCGCGTGCCGACCTACAAGGACCAGATCGAGAAGCTGAAGGAACGCGATCTGTCGACCTACGGCTTTCTCGGCTATCCGCTGATGCAGGCGGCCGACATCCTGATCTACCGCGCCAACATGGTGCCGGTCGGCGAGGACCAGGTGCCGCACATCGAGATGACGCGCGAGATCGCGCGCCGCTTCAACCACCTGTTCGGCAGCGAGCCGGGGTTCGAGGACAAGGCCAAGGCGGCGATCAAGAAGCTCGGCGCCAAGCGCGGCAAGCTGTACAGGGAACTGCGCAGCCGCTACCAGGAGCAGGGGGAGGAGGAGGCGCTCGATGCCGGCCGGGCACTGCTGGCCGAGGCGCAGAGCCTGTCGATGGGTGATCGGGAGCGCCTGTTCGGTTATCTGGAAGGAACGCGCCGCGTGATCCTGAATGAGCCCGAGGCGCTCCTGACCGAGGTACCGAGGCTGCCGGGGCTCGACGGGCTGAAGATGTCGAAGAGCGGCGGCAACGCGGTGTTGATGCGCGAGGACCCCAAGGTGCTGGCGCAGAAGATCCGCACCATGCCGACCGATCCCGCCCGTGTGCGACGCACCGATCCTGGTGATCCGGAAAAGTGCCCGGTGTGGCAGCTTCATCTGGCTTACTCGAATGACGAAACGCGCGACTGGGTGCAGAAAGGCTGCCGCAGCGCCGGCATCGGTTGCCTCGAGTGCAAGCAGCCAGTGATCGACGCGATGCTGCGCGAGCAGGAGCCCTGGCGGCAGCGCGCGCAGCCCTACCTGGACGACCCCTCGCTGCTGCGTTCGATCGTTGCCGACGGCTGCGACCGCGCGCGCGCCGTGGCGCAGGAGACGATGCGCGACGTGCGCGAGGCGATGGGCCTCGCATATACCTGAGCGCGGGTCCGCCGCCATGTCGGTCACGCGCGGTCGTCCGCGCATCGAAGCGTCTGCGAGCATCGGCACGCACGCCGCGGGTGGCGAGCCTTCGCCCTGGGTCATGCGCTTTGCCGCGCTGGTGCCGCCGGCGAGTCGCGTTCTCGACATTGCTTGCGGCCACGGCCGGCATGCGCGACTGTTTGCCGCGCAGAATTGCATCGTCGACGCGGTCGACATCGATCCCGCCTGTGCGAGTGCGTTTGCCGCCGAGGCGACGGTCCGGTTCAGGCGCGCCGACCTCGAGAACGGGCCATGGCCTTACCGCGGTCAGCAGTTCGACGCGATCGTGGTGACCAATTACCTGCACCGGGCACTGTTTCCCGTGCTGGCCGATGCGCTGGCGCCGGGGGGGATACTGATCTACGAGACGTTCGCGGTCGGCAACGAGCGCTTCGGCAAACCGAGCAGCGCCGCGTTCCTTCTCAAGCCGCGCGAGCTGCTCGATGTCTTCGGCGTGGCGCTGCACGTGCTGGCCTACGAAGAGGGCGTTGTCGGTCTGCCGCGCGCGGCGCGCGTGCAGCGACTGGCCGCCGTGCGCCCCGGGCGCGCGCGCGACGCCTTCCTGCGGCTCGACGCCGACCGCTGAGACGGCGATTCGCCGTATGCGACTGTAGAATCTTCGAATTCGACTCCGTCAGAGGAAGTCATGATCACTGGCAGTCTGGTGGCGATCGTCACCCCGATGCGCGAAGACGGTGCGCTCGATTACGAGGCGTACCGGCGCCTTATCGAGTGGCACATCGCGGAAGGAACGAACAGCATCGTCGCGGTCGGCACCACGGGAGAATCACCCACTGTCGATCACGACGAGCACTGTGAATTGATCCGCATCGCCGTCGAAACGGCGCGCAGGCGCGTGCCGGTGATCGCCGGCACCGGCGGCAATTCGACGAGCGAGGCGATCGACCTGACGCGGTACGCGAAGAAGGCAGGCGCGGATGCCACGCTGCAGGTCGTGCCGTACTACAACAAGCCGACGCAGGAGGGGCTGTACCAGCACTTCCGCAAGGTGGCCGAAACGGTCGATCTGCCGGTGATCCTCTATAACGTGCCGGGCCGTACCGTGGCGGATCTTTCCAACGACACGACGGTGCGGCTGTCGCAGGTGCCGGGGATCGTCGGGCTGAAGGACGCCACCGGCGATCTCGCGCGTGCGGCCGATCTGCTGCGGCGGCTGCCGAATTCGTTTGCGGT
>JBAIYN010000457.1:0-6108 GCA_037915775.1 Burkholderiales bacterium
GTCACAACCACATTCCACTGCATGCATCCACGGTCGCCCGTTGCCAGCGAGCCGGAATTGACCGAGGTCACGGCGGGCGGAAATGCATTTCCGATCCTCGGTCCTGACCGGAGTCATCTGCCGCGATCCGGCGGCGACTATGTTTTGAGACAGGAAGACGCAAGAGGAAGGCCATGAAAAGCGATCGCGGAAGCTGGCGCCCGCTGCGGCGCGAAGAATTGCGGGACGAACTCGTGCACGACAGCTACAAATCGAAGCGGAAGCTGCCCGAGCCGACGCGCTGCCCGGAGTGCGGCGCCGTCTATCAGGCCGCCCGCTGGCAATGGGGCTCTGCGCCGGCGGGCGCACACGAGGAGCTGTGTCCCGCGTGCCATCGGATACGGGACAAATTTCCGGCCGGACACGTGACGCTGAAGGGCAAGTTCTTCGGCACGCACCGCGACGAAATCCTGCATCTCGCGCGCAATCGCGAAGTCCACGAGAAGTCGGAGCACCCGCTCGAACGCATCATGGCGATCGAGGACGTGGCGGACGGCGTGCTGATCACGACCACCGACACGCACCTGGCGCGCGACATCGGCGAGGCAATCCATGATGCCTACAAGGGCGACCTTGAATATCACTACAACAAGGAGGAGAACCTGTTGCGCGTCCAGTGGGCTCGCTGAGCTGACTCATTCGGACGGCGGGCTTCGCCATGCGGCGGCAGCGGTTGGCCGTGGTCGGATTCGGAAAACTCGGAAGTGCCTGTGTCCACGCGCTGCGCGAATGCGGCGACGTCGAACTCGGCGGCGTGGTGCGTCGCGCCGGTGCTTCAGGCAGGCTGCCGGCTCCGCTTGCGGCAGTGCCGGTGGCGACCCACCTGCGCGACCTCGGCCGCATCGATGCGGCGTTGCTGTGCGTTCCGCCGACGGCGGCGACCGCCATCGCACGCGACGCGCTGCAACTGCGCGTGGCACTGATCGAATGCGCGATCCTCGAATACGCCGCAGCCGCCGCGCATTACGAAGCGATTGCGACGGCGGCGCGCAATCACGGCGTGACTGCGATCGTCGGCGCAGGGTGGGATCCGGGAATGCTGCCGTTGCTGCGGCAGGCATTCGAGCTGTTGATCCCGCGCGGAGTGACGACGACGACGACGCGGCCCGCGGTCAGCCTGCATCACACCGAAGCCGTGCGCAGCATCAAGGGCGTCGTCGACGCGCTGGTGGCCGAGTTCCACGACGCGGAGCAGGGCCTGACGCGATACGTCTACGCCGAGCTTGCCCAGGGTGCCGCACCGGCCCAGGTACAGGCCGCGCTCGATGCCGATCCGCTGTTCGCCGGCCAGCGCACGCTGCTGTTCCCGGTCGCCAGCGTGGCCAACCTCGAGCAGGAAGGGCACGGCATCCTGCTCGAACGCCGCGGGACCGCGGCACGGCCGGGCGCGCACCAGAACATCCTGTTCGAGTCCCGCTTCGACGCTGCGACCTTTGCGGCCCAGGTCATGCTCGATGCAGCCCGGCAGTTGCCCGAATTGAAGCCCGGCCTGCATCGGTATTCGCTGCGCGCCGGGGCGCCACCGTGACGTGGTGGGGCGCGCCTCCGACAAGGCTCCGATTCACATGCAGCAATTGCCCGAATGGAAGGTGAAACAGATGCAAGTCCCACTTCAGATCACGATGCGAAATATCGATCGCTCGGAAGCGCTCGAAGCGGACATCCGCAGGCATGCCGCCAAGCTGGAGCAGTTCCATGCCCGCATCACGAGCTGCCGGGTTTCTCTCGAAGAGACGCGCAAGCACCACCAGCAGGGGCGCGAGTTCACGGTGAGGATCGACCTGCGCGTTCCCGGCGAGGAGATCGTCGTAACGCGCGATCACCATGAAGACGCGTTCGTCGCGCTGCGCGACGCGTTCGATTCAGCCAAGCGCCAGCTGGAGGAGGTCGCGCGCGAAATGCGCGGCGACACCAAGCTCCATCAGGCGCCTCAGCATGGAACGATCGCCCGTGTGTTCAAGGACGACGGCTGCGGGTTCATCGTGACGGCCGACGGACGCGAACTGTATTTCAGCCGCGAGAACGTCGTGCACCCGCCGTTCGAAAATCTGCAGCCGGGCACGGCGGTGCAGTTCATCGAGGAAATGGCTGCCGAAGGCCCGCAGGCAAAGCGGGTCAGCGCCGGCAAGCACAGCATGGGTTAGCGCGCAGGTCTCGCGCAGCCCGTCACGCGGACGAAGCGCCGGTCAGCGCGGCGCTTCACCCTTGCGTAGCCACAGTCCGCGCTCTGCGCAGTGGAGCAGTTCCGATCCGCTGCGCACCCACTGACCGATCGGATACGCGACGTCGTTGAAGTAGCAGGCGCCGCTTTCCAGTTCGAGGTCGAGCGAGAATTCCTCGTCCTCGTCGAGGATCGGCGAAGTCTTCTTCTCGGGATCCGGGGCGCCGACGTCGGGCAGGTGCGGGGTTGGAGACATGACTCAGTTGACCACTTTCAGTCCCGCCGGATGGTGCGCTTTCGCCGGCGCGTGTTCGTGGATCTGCAGTTGCAGGCTGTGCGGCTCGAATTCCTCGGCGCGGCTGAGCCGGTCGCGGTTGACGATGCGCACGTTGCGGCGGCTGACGTCGATGAATCCACGCGATGCGAGCGAAGTGAAAGCGCGGCTCACCGTTTCGATCGACAGCCCCAGGTAACTCGCGATGTCGGCACGCGTCATCGTCAGCCGGAAGGCGCGCGCCGAGAATCCGAAACGCGCCATGCGCTGGCCGAGATCGTGCAGGAAACGCGCGAGGCGGGCCTCGGCGCCCAATGCGCCCATCGCGCGCATCGCCTGGTAGTTGCGCAACAGCTCCGAACTGACAGCCTTCAGGAACGCATCCTCGAGCACCGGGCAGGCAAGCGCCAGTTCGACCAGGTCGCGATGCGGAATCACCCCGACATTGGCCTCCTCCAGCGCCGTCACCGTGACCGGATAGCGGCCGAGCTGGCTTGCATCCAGCCCGATCAAGTCGCCGCGCATCGGAAACGCGACGATCTGTTGCGTGCCGTCCGCCTCGTTCAGCGTGCTCTTGAAGCTGCCCGACAGCACCAGGTAAAGGTTCTCGAACGGCTGACCGGAAAGCAGCAGCGACTGGCCGCGGTGCACGCGGCGATTGGTGAACGTGTGGTCCATGACCGCGGACTTCTCCACGGGCGGATGCCCGAGAAGCCGCAGCACATCAGCAAGCGTCGATCGTGCACCGATGACCGGCAGGCCGATCCTGCCCGTCGCCGCTGCAGCATCGGGAACCGCTTCCCCGCCGCGATCCGGAAGCTCGATGCCATATGGGCTCAGCATGACTTTCTCCTTTGTACTTCCTCTTCAGCACCCAGGTCCCCGACGAGCCGCCCCCGCGGCCCGCCCTCTGGGAATGCCGTGTATTCACCTGTGGCCGGCCGGCTGCAACGCTCGAAGCCGTTGCGCCCTGCAACCGGACGCGGCCTGAATTCCTCTTCATCGGGGTCGCGGCTGCGTATCGCTGCGCGCGATCCGTTCGCCATCGCGATCCGTTGCGTCGTCGTCATCGTCTGGCGCCCCCACGCCAACCGATCACCGTCGTCCGCGGCGCGGCCGGACGATCAACAGCGGCGTATTGCCGCTGGCGGCCACGCGCATCGCCACCGAGCCCAGCACGGCCGCCTTGAAGGCGCCATAGCCGTGCGAACCCAGCAACGTCAGGTCGGCACTCTTGCGCGCGAAGGCGGCGATCTCGTCGCCCGCGACCCCGATCAACCTTGCCTCGGCAAAAGGCACCTGCGCCCGCCGCATCAGCTTGCGCGCCGGCTCGAATGCCGCCTCGTACGCTGCGTCGCGCATCGCATCGATCTGCTCGGGCGTGAACACCGTCGCGGTGGCTCCGGTCATGTCGCCCGCCAGCGGCATCACGAAGTCCGATGCGACATGGACCAAGGTGAAAGCCGGAGCGGCACCGAACATCTCGCGATGGCGCAGCGCGTACTTGACTGCCTCCAGCCCGAGCCGACTGCCGTCCAGTGCGATTGCCACGCGCAGCGATTCGCGCTTCGGCGCCGCCTTGCCCCGCAGAAGGAGCACCGGCGCGTGCGTCTTCATCAGCACCGCGTAGGCGACCGACCCGAGCAGAACGCGCTTGAACTCCGAGCGCCCGTGCGATCCCATCACGATCAGGTCGGCCCCGTTGCGGCTCGCTTCCTGCGCGATCGCATCGCCGGGGCTGCCCACCGTGACGATGAGTCCTGCGTCGAATCCGGCGGTCTTCAACAGCGCCAGCGGCCGTTTCGCGACCTTGTCGGCGCGCTCCTGGTAGATCCCGCGCGTCGCTACCCGGCCGATGATGCGCTCGGCCTGCGCCGAGATCGGCAACTGCACATTGACCAGCGAGATTTCCGGTGCCGTCCCGATCAGCGTGGAACGCCCGGCAACGAACTCGACCGCAGCCTCGCTCAACGGGCTGCCATCGATTGGGATCAGGATTTTCATTTACACCCCCGCCGAGAGTTTCCGGCGGGGTCGGGCAGGCGTTCTTGTTTACCTGAATCCGCCGTGAACCCTCGCTACGTATTTCACTCTCTTCGCACGGAAAGTGTGCGCCGCGGCAATCCGACTGTTGATCCCAATCAACCGTGGATACATTGGCGCTTGCGCGTTACGGTTCGCGTCTCACATCACGCAGAGCCCTCAGGAATAACCCTAGCTGTGCTTCCGGAAGCGCGTCGATCCCCGCCGCGCCCGCGCGGCCGCTGCCGCCGAATTGCCGACACAGCGCGTCCGCGCCACGCGGATCGGCGAGCGGTGCGCGCAGGCTGACCGTGTAGCTGCCGTCCGCGTTCGACTTGAGTACCGCATGCATGCGATCCGGGTTCGTATTCGCGAGGTGGTGCGCAAAGGTGCCGATCACGCGCCGGCTCCACGGCGCGTCCGGCAGCACGTAGACCGCGCAGCCGGGACTCTCCATGTGCGGCGCGATCTGTGCCGCCGATGCGAGATCGCTCGCCCTGCGTGCCTTCAGCTCGCGCACGACCGGATCGGCCGTGGCGAACTCGACCGGATCCGCATAGGGACGCAGGCGCTGGTAAAGATCGCGCGGATGGATCAGAACATCCGCCACGTCGTCGCCGTAGCTGTTGTAGTTGATCGCCTCGCCGAGCTCGCGCAGCCGCTCGATGCGCGTGGCGTCGAGGCCGGCCTGGTTCGCGCGCGACCGCGCCGTGCGACCCAGGTTGTCGCCGAATGCGGCGGCGATCGCCCACTCGGCAAAGCGCCCGCCGAGATGACGGTCGACGATCAGGCTGGTGCAGACGTCGGGCGCCGTATCGATGTGCGCCTCGAAGCGCGGATGCGCAGGCAGGTCGCCGGCAAAGTGATGATCGAACCAGCGCACGCGCGCGCCCTGTTGCAGCACGCGGTCGAGCGCGACGCGATTGCGTGCGAGCGAGATGTCCAGCACCGTGATCTGCGCCGTCGCGTCGGCCTCCACGCGGGCGAGCAGTTCGATCTCGCGCTTCAGCCCGGTCACGAGCTCTGACTCTGCGTGCTGCGCCAGGCGCAGCTGATGCAGTGCGCAGATGCCGTCGGCATCGCCATTGAATACGTCGATGATTCGCATCTTCAGTCTTCTTCAGCCAATCGTGTCGCCGCTTCGCCGCAGCGCGTCTCGAAGGCCCGTGCGTCAACATCGGTGTCGACCGTCAGCGTGTCGGCGCGCTCGTCATCCGCCACCGGCTCGTGCGTGGCCATCTGGCGTTCCAGCACGGCAACGGTCGCGTCCGACGCGTCGGCGTCGCGCGCGGCCCGCTGCGCGACGCGCGCCCGGAGCGCCGCGGGCGCCGCGCTGCACTCGATCAGCGCGAAACGCGCGCCGAGGTCGCGCGCCAGCGCGCGAAACTCGTCGCGCTCGGCGCGCTTCAGGAACGCCGCATCGATGATCGCCGGGTAGCCGGCAGCAACGATCGTGCGCGCGATCTCGGCCAGCCGCGCATACGTACGGAGGTTCGCGTCCTGCGCGTACAGCGCGTCGAGTTCGCCGCCCGCCATGCGCGCTGTCTGCCCGATCCCGAACAGGCGCTTGCGCTCGATGTCCGAGCGCACGCGCACCGCGCCCAGCCGCTCC
>JBAIYN010000401.1:0-1863 GCA_037915775.1 Burkholderiales bacterium
TGCTGAACGGCAAGCGCGAGACGATGCAGGTGGTCGGCATCGTGCTGTCGCCGGAGTACATCTTTCCCACGCGCGGCGGCCTGGGCGACGAGAAGAGCTTCGGCATCTTCTGGATCGGCCGCGAGCGCCTGGCCGCGGCGTTCAACATGGAGGGCGCATTCAATTCGGTTGCCGTGCGGCTCGCGCACGGCGCCTCCGAGCCGGCGGTCATCGCGGCGCTCGATCGAATCCTCGACCGCTACGGCTTCACGGGCGCCTTCGGGCGCGACGACGCGGTCTCGCACAAGGCGCTGACGCAGGAGATCAGCCAGTGGAAGGTCTACGGCACCGCGCTGCCGACAGTCGTGCTCGGCGTGTCCGTGTTCCTGCTCAACGTCGCCCTCACGCGCCAGATCGGCACGCAGCGCGGGCAGATCGCGGCGCTGAAGGCGCTCGGCTGCGACGACCGCGCAATCGGGCTGCATTACCTGAAGTTCGTGCTCGTCATCGTTCTGGTCGGCGGACCGATCGGCATCGCCGGCGGCTACTGGTTCGGCTACGAGGTGACGCAGTTGTATGCGCGCTTCTTCCGCTTTCCGGACTTCGAGTATCGGATGCTTGCCTGGATACCCGCGAGCGCGATGCTGCTGTCGATGATCGCCGCCGGCGGCGGCGTGTTCAACGCCGTGCGGCGCGTCGTGCGGCTGCCGCCGGCCGAAGCGATGCGGCCCAGCACGCCGCTGACGTTCCGGCCGACGCTGATGGAGGTGATCGGGCTGGGCCACCTGTATTCACCGGCGGTGCGCATGATCCTGCGCGACATCGAGCGACGGCCGCTGCGCGCGCTGCTCACCATCTTCGGGATCGCCGCCGCGGTGGCGATCATGATCTCCGGCATCTGGTGGCGCGACGCGGTCGAATACCTGCTCGATGTCGAGGTGCGCATGCGCGACCGGCAGGAGGTCAGCGTGGCGCTGACCGAGCCGGCGTCGAGCGCGACGATCTACGACTTCGCGCGCCTTCCGGGCGTGCTGCGCGCCGAGCCGGATCGGGACGTCGCAGTGCGGCTGTCGAACGGGCCGCGCAGCTACCGCACATCGCTGAGCGGCCTGAAGCCGGACCTCGAGATGCGGCCGCTGCTCGACGACAAGTTGCAGCGGCTGCCCGTGCCGACCGACGGCATCGTCTTGAACGAGAGGCTCGCCCGCCGGCTGGGTCTCGCGGTCGGCGACCCGGTGCTGGTGCAGGTCCTGCAGGGCGCTCGCACCGAGGCGGTGGTCGCGGTCGTTGGCCTCAGCTACGAGTTGATGCAGATGCCGGCCTACATGGATCGCGATGCCTTGAACCGGCTGCTCGGCGAGGGCGACGCGCTGTCGGGCGCCCGGCTGCTGATCGACAAGTCGCAGCGCGACGACTTCTTCCGCACGATCCGCGACACGCCGCGTCTGGCCGTCGCCGTGGAGATCGGGCCGATCGTGCGCAACGTGCGCGAAACGACGGCGCGCAACATCCTGTTCTTCACGTCGGTGATGTCGGTCATGGCGGCGGCGATCGCGCTCGGCGTCGTCTACAACAACGCGCGCATCGCGCTGGCCGAACGCGCGTGGGATCTCGCCAGCCTGCGCGTGCTCGGGTTCACGCGCGGCGAGGTCTCTGGCCTGCTGCTCGGGGAACTGGCGATCGAACTGCTCGTCGCGCTGCCGCTGGGCTGCGTGATCGGACATTGGCTATCGTGGGGGATCCTGCAGATGATGCAGCATCAGACGATGCAGCTTCCGTTCGTGATCCAGCCGCGCACCTATGCGCTGGCCTGCCTGGTGGTGCTGCTGGCGGGCGTGGCGAGCGCGCTCGCGGTGCGCACGCGCATCGACCGCCTCGATCTGG
>JBAIYN010000025.1:0-8966 GCA_037915775.1 Burkholderiales bacterium
GCGAGTTCGAGCGTCAACGCCTGTGACGCGGCGTCGTTCGGCCGTCCCGCCGCATTGCCGAGCGGGAAGTCGGAGAACAGAAAGCGCGGCACGCCGACGTGTTCGACGATGTCCTTCGCGCAGCCCATCACGACGGTGGCGATGCCGCAGTCCTCCAGCATGCGCGCGGCAAGGCTCACGGTCTGGTGGCAGACCGGGCAATTCGCGACCAGGATCGCGGCATCGACGGCATCGGCACGGCAGCGCGCGACGACGTCGGGACAATCGATCTCGAGCGTTGTCCGGTGGCTGCGATTGGTCGGCACCCCATGAAAACGCGGCGCCAGCGAGCCGATGCGGCCCGCCACCGCCGCCGCGCGCAGTGCCGCGAGCGGAAAGTAGGTCGCGGGGTCCTCTGCGGTCGTGTGCCTGCGATCGATCGCCAGGTGCGCAATGCGCAGGTCGTGATCCCGCGCGGTGTCGTCCGAGTAGACCGCATAGAACTTGGCCCCCGCGTTGTACGGCGCCCGCGGGCCCTGATCGCCCTTGTCCGGTTGATACGGCGCCGCGGTCGTGATCAGCGCCATCCGGCACGCGGACGGCGGCTTGTCGAGCGGCCGGAAAGGCACCTCGACGTAGTGCGCCCACTCGTACGGCTCACCGTAGCCGAGCGCCTGGTAGTAGTCGCGCGTGCGCTGCAGGTATGGAATCGGCGCGTCATGCGCCGGAGCGAAGCCGAATTTCGCGGCGAACTTGAGCGTCATCATCGCCACCCGATTTTCGAAGCAGGACGATTGTAGAAAGCCACGCGCCCGTTATCGTGCTCTGACCCACCACCCCGTCTCGCCGGGCACCCAGGGAAGAAATGCAATGAGCAGCCATCCCCGTCTGTTGTCACCGCTCGACTTCGGCTTCCTCCGTTTGCCCAATCGCATCGTGATGGGCGCGATGCACACGCGGCTGGAGACGATGGACCGGCCGGCCGAGCGGCTTGCCGCGTTCTACGCCGCACGCGCGCGCGGCGAAACGGGATTGCTGCTGACCGGCGGCTACGCACCGAACCCGGAGGGGCGCATCGAGCCGGACGGACCGTTGCTGAACGACGAGTCGCAACTCGATCTGCACCGCGCAGTTTGCAGCGCGGTGCACGCGGCAGGCGGCCGCGTCGCGCTGCAGATCCTGCACACGGGCCGCTACGCGAAGCTTCCGGAATGCGTCGGCCCGTCGGCGATCAGGGCGCGCATCAATCGCTTCACCCCGCGCGCGCTGACGACCGCAGAAGTTTGGCGCACGATCGGCGACTTCGCGCGCACGGCGCTGCTCGCACGCCGCGCCGGCTACGACGGCGTGGAGATCATGGCCTCCGAGGGCTATCTGATCAACGAGTTCATCGCGCCGGCCACGAATCGACGCGACGACGAATTCGGCGGGTCGTTCGACGGCCGCGCGCGTCTGCCGGTCGAAGTCGTCAAGGCCGTGCGCAAGTCGGCCGGCGACGATTTCCTGGTGATCTATCGCATCTCGTCGATCGACCTCGTGGACGATGGCGTGCCCGCCGCCGAGACCGTCGAGCTCGCGCGACGCGTGCAGGATTCGGGCGCCAACATCCTGAATACCGGCATCGGCTGGCATGAATCGCCGGTGCCAACGATCGCCGCGAGCGTGCCGCGCGCCGCATGGGCGTTCGCGATCCGGCGCGTGAAGCAGGCGGTATCGATCCCGGTGATCGCATCGAACCGCATCAACGACCCCACGGTGGCCGAGCAACTCCTCGCCGACGGCGTGGCCGACCTGGTGTCGATGGCGCGGCCGCTGCTCGCCGATCCGGATTTCGCACGCAAGGTGCGCGCGGGCCGCGCCGACGAGATCAATACCTGCATCGCGTGCAACCAGTCCTGTCTGGACCGCATCTTCACCGAGCGATCGGCGACGTGCCTGGTCAATCCGCGCGCGGGACACGAAATCGAGTTCGACGCTGCACCGCCGGTGCGGCGCAAGCGCATTGCGGTGGTCGGCGCGGGTCCCGCGGGGATGGCGTTCGCGATCAATGCGACCGAGCGCGGTCACTCGGTACACCTGTACGAAGCGGCGCGCGAGCTCGGCGGCCAGCTGAACCTCGCGCGCGTAGTGCCGGGCAAGCACGAGTTCGACGATATGCTGCGCCACTTCCGCGTCCGGCTGCAGCGGCTGGGGGTGCAGGTCGACCTCGGCGCGCGGATCGACGCCGGTGCTCTCGCCCGCGGGGCATTCGACGAAATCGTGCTCGCCACGGGCGTCAGGCCGCGCGTGCCGAGGATTCCCGGCATCGACCATCCGAAGGTGGTGTCATACGTCGACGTGCTGACTGGCCGCACGCAGGTCGGCCGCCGCGTCGCGATCATCGGCGCCGGTGGCATCGGCTTCGACGTGGCCGAGTTCCTGCTCGGCGATCCCGAAGAGTCGCGCGTGCCCGAGCGGTTCCTCCGCATCTGGAACGTCGACCCCTCGGCGCTCAGCGGCGGGCTGGCCGCTCCGTCGCCGGCGCAGCCGCCGCGCCCGGTGCGCGAGGTGACGATGTTCCAGCGCAAGACGGACAAACTGGGCGCAAGCCTCGGCAAGACCACCGGCTGGATTCTGAAGGCCCGCCTGCACGAAGCCGGCGTGAAGATGATCGCCGGCGCCAGCTACATCGCGATCGACGACGAAGGACTGCACTACTCGGTCGCCGGGGAACTGCACGTGCTCGCGGCCGACCAGGTGGTGCTGTGCGCGGGCCAGGAAAGCGAGCGCGGTCTTTACGACGATCTCGCTGCGCGCGGCATCCGCGCAACGCTGATCGGCGGCGCCGATGTCGCCGCGGAACTGGACGCCGCGAAGGCGATCGAGCAGGCGACCCGGCTCGCGGTCGCGATCTGAAAGCGCGTCCGCACTACCCGGCGTCGAGCCGCATCGGGTCCGGCGATGCATCGCCGCCGGGAAGCCCGATGCGCTCGAACTGCGCGATCACCTGCGCGCCGAGCAGCAGCAGTGCAGCGGCCAGTTCGAGGCTCAGCAGCACGACGATCGCGGTCGTCATCGAGCCGTACACGGTGCCGATCTGGGACAAGGTCGCGAAGTACCACACCAGCGCGTGGCGGGTCGGCTCCCACAGCACCGTCGCGGTGACGGCACCGATCAGCGCATGCGACAGCGATAGCCGTCCGACCGGCATCACCATGTACACCGAAGTCAGCACGAAGATCTCGCCGGCCACGCCGAGCAGGTAGAGCAGCGCGCCCGACACGCCGCCGAGCGACCACACGTGCCCGAACAGTTCGACCTCGCGCTTTCCCATCGCCTGCAGGCCGCCTGCCACCAGCGTGACGAGCAGCAGTCCGAGGCCGAGCGACAGGATGTAGCAGTACGGAATCACCGCCGACACCAGGAAGTGGCGGCGGCGCACGACGACGCGGTGATGGAAGATCACCGACATCGCGTTCTCGAGGATCGTGAACGCCAGCGAACTGAAGAAGAACATCGTCGCCAGCAGGATCCAGCTCAGCACGTCGCGATGGTCGAGGAAGTTCCTCAGCTCGGCGACGATCACCGCCGACTGCCCGGGGAGCAGCAGTTCGAGGTAGCGCCCGAGCGTCTGCAGCAGCTGGACCTGGTCGATCACGTGCGACAGCACGATCACGGTGAGGATCAGCAGCGGCACGATCGACAGCAGCGCGTAGTACGCGACCGCCCCCGCGAGCAGCAGCCCCTGATTGGCGCGGAACCCACGCAGTGTCTGGACCACGAAGGCGCCGGGGTGCTTCAGCACGTAGGCCGCGCGGGGACCCAGCGATTGCAGCAGGCGGGGCTGGCTCTCCGGCATGGCAGGCAAACGATGGCGCTGCGCGCTATGGTTTCGCATCCGCACGGCGTGGCGCCGCGGGCGCTGCACATTCCCGCATCTGGCCCAGGCCTTTCAGGTAGGCGCGCCGCACCGCGCCGGCAGCAATGGCCGCCGCCACTTCGCGCGCGTGCCGCTCGGCGCCGCTCAGCCCGCGCACCCAGCTTCGGAACGGCACCACGCCCTCGACTGCGCCCTGCACCGCGCCCGCCGCCGCGTCTGCGGCGACGTCTCCGCCGCGCTCGATCAGCCCGGGGTTCGACGCAGACGCCGGCGTGTCGAGGTCCGGTCCCAGCGCCTGGTCGAGCGCCAGCACCTGGGCGGCAAGACTTGTGCAGCTCGGATCCGCCGGTACCGCGTACGGGTCTTTGCGCGCTTCGACCAAAACCGCTGGGATCGCAGCACGAACCAGGTTCAGGTCGCTCAGCGGGGTAGCCGGCGCGGTTGCGATCCGCTGGCCGGCAGTGCGGTTCGACGCGGGCACCTCCACGCTCGACGCGGGCCTCTCGCTGCTGGCGCAGCCGGCAATGCCCAGCGCCAGCGTGGCGAGCAGCAGGACTTGCCGCGAGTTGGATGGGATTTGTCGACGCATTGCAGGCCGCCGCCAAAACACGCTAACAGAGTTCCGCGCCCGATGCGCCGAATCACATCGCGTGCATGACCCGCCGCAGGAAATCGCGCGTGCGACCGTCGCCTGGATCTTCCTGCATGTGCTGCGGCAAAACCTGCTCGCGACGATCGCATCGGTCGTCCGCTGTATGTCCCGGCCCCCTGTCCCGACCAGGCGCCGGCACGCGCAATTGTCTGCTTGCCCACCGCGGAGTAGCCTCTGCCGCTCGGCGCGACGGCGATACACGACACGCATGCGCCATCAGCAGGCCGGCGACCGCCGTTGCTGTCGGGTTCGGAAGCGGCCCATCAACCCAAGGAGAACAAATCCGTGAAGCTGTACCACCACCCCGTGTCCACGACCAGCCGTCCGATCGTGCTGTTCGCAGCCGAGTCCGGCATCGATCTCGACTTCCAGGTCGTCGACCTGTTCACCGGCGAGCAGTACAAGCCGCACTACACGGCGATCAATCCGAGCAGCCAGGTGCCGGTCCTCGAAGACGGCGACTTCCGCCTGACGGAAAGCTCGGCGATCCTGAAGTACCTGGCGGACAAGGTGGGCTCACGCGCGTATCCGACGGAACCGCGCCAGCGTGCGCGTGTCAACGAGCGCATGGACTGGTTCAACACCGGCCTGTACCGCGACTTCGGCTACGGCTTCGTCTATCCGCAGATATTTCCGTTCATGCGCCGGGCCGATGACGCCGTCCAGGCAGGCACGATCGCGTGGGGCCGCGACAAATCGCTGTTCTGGCTGAAGGTGCTGGATGGCAATCTGATCGGTCCGAACAACCGCTTCGTTTGCGGCAACGACATCACGCTGGCCGACTACCTCGGCGCGATGATGATCCTGAACGGCGAGGCGATCGGCCAGGGTTTCAGCGCGTATCCGAACATCTCGCGCTGGCTCGGCCAGATGAAGGCGCTGAAGAGCTGGGCGAAGGTGAACGAGGCCTACTACAAGTACGTCGTCGATCCGAACAAGGGCAAGGACTTCGTGCGGCTTTGATGCGTTCGCCGATCCTTGTCAAGAGCAGCGTCGCAGCGGGAGGCAGGCAATGATCAAGGGACTGCATCACAACGCGTACCGTTGCCGCGACTCCGAGGAGACGCGGCGCTTCTACGAGGATTTTCTCGGACTGCCGCTCGCCGGCAGCCTGGAGATCCAGCAGACCAAGACGGGGCGGCAGACTTCGGCGCTGCATACCTTCTATCGCCTTGACGACGGCTCGTTCCTTGCGTTCTTCGAGGTACCCGACATGCCGTTCGAGTGGAAGACGCAGCACGACTACGACCTGCACATCGCGCTCGAGGTCGAGCCGCCGGTGCTGGAGGCGATGTTCGCCAGGGGCAAGGCGCGCGGAATCGAGACGCGCGGCATCTCGGACCACGGATTCGTGCGCTCGATCTATTTCCGTGATCCGAACGGCTACGTGATCGAATTGACCGCCAAGACGCCGCAGCACGCGCAGATGCTGGATCCCGCAGCCAACGGCGCGCGCGCGATTCTCGATCGCTGGCAGGCCGGAAAGCCGCGCACGGCAGCGCCTGTCGGTTGATCCGGTCGGCGCCGTGCGGGCCCGATAGTCCGGCGCCTCCGACGAGGACGGTTCGTACGCGCTGTCGCGTACGCCCATCGCGCACGAAGCGGCATCGATGCCGAGGGCTGCTCATCTGATTAGACTGGGCGCCAAGCGCACGAAAGACGGCAGCAAGCCATCGTTGGGCATCTCCAGCGCGCGACCGCTGCGAAGACGATTGACGGGAACCGACTGACGGAGGACGCGTGGCCGACATCGATACGGCACCACCGAACCTGGTCCCGGCTGCAGAACGAAGCCCGGGCAGTCTGCTGAGCGAACACGACATCTATCTGTTTCGCGAAGGCACGCACGCGCAGTTGCACGAGAGGCTCGGCTGCCAACTGGGCGCGAACGGCGCGCATTTCGCGGTATGGGCTCCCAACGCGCGCACGGTCTCGGTGATCGGCGACTTCAACGGCTGGGATGCGGCGGCACACGCAATGCTGCCGCGCTGGGACTCCTCCGGCATCTGGGAAAGGTTCGTCGCGGGCGTGCCCGCGGGCGCCCACTACAAGTACCGCATCACCACGCACAGCGGCGAAATCCTCGACAAGGCGGACCCATTCGCATTTTTCGCCGAGATACCTCCGCTGACGGCGTCACGCGCCTGGCAACTCGACTACGAGTGGCGCGACGCCGAGTGGATGGCGAACCGGGGGCAGCACAACGCCCTTGCCGCGCCGATGGCGATCTACGAGGTGCATCTCGGTTCCTGGCGCCGGCGCAATGGCCAGTTCCTCTCGTACCGCGAGGCGGCCGAGCAGCTGGCGGCGTACGTGGCGGAGATGGGCTTCACCCATGTCGAGCTGATGCCGGTCGGCGAGCATCCGTTCTACGGCTCGTGGGGCTATCAGAGCACCGGCTATTTCGCGCCGACCGCGCGCTACGGAACGCCGCAGGACCTGATGTATCTGGTCGACACGCTGCACCAGCATGGGATCGGCGTGATCCTCGACTGGGTGCCTTCCCATTTCCCCGACGATCCGCACGGGCTCGGACGCTTCGACGGCACGTATCTTTACGAGCACGCGGACCCGCGCCAGGGCTATCACCCCGAGTGGCATTCGTCGATCTTCAACTACGGACGCAACGAGGTGCGCGCGTTCCTGCTGTCGAGCGCGCATCACTGGCTCGCGCGCTACCACTTCGACGGCCTGCGCGTGGACGCGGTGGCGTCGATGCTCTACCTGGACTACGCGCGCAAGGAAGGCGAATGGGTGCCGAACCGCCACGGCGGCCGCGAGAACCTGGAGGCGATCGATTTCCTGCGCCTGCTGAACGAGACCGTCTACCGCGATTTCCCCGGCGTCCAGACGATTGCCGAGGAATCGACCGCGTGGCCGATGGTGTCGCGCCCGACCTGGCTCGGCGGGCTCGGCTTCGGCCTGAAGTGGAACATGGGCTGGATGCACGACACGCTCGCCTACGTGCGCGAGGACCCGATCCATCGCAAGTACCACCACGACCGCATGACGTTTTCGTTGATCTACGCGTTCAACGAGAACTTCGTGCTGCCCTTTTCGCACGACGAGGTGGTGCACGGCAAGGGCTCGCTGATCGGCAAGCAGCCGGGCGACTCCTGGCAGCAGTTCGCCGGCATGCGACTGCTGCTCGGCTACATGTGGGCGCACCCGGGCAAGAAGCTGCTCTTCATGGGCGGCGAGTTCGGCCAGCGGCGCGAATGGACGCACGAGGGCGAGCTGGAATGGTGGGTGCTGCAGTTCGCGGAACACGCCGGCCTGCAGCGCTGGATCATGGATCTGAATCGCGTCTATCGCGAGCAGCGCGCGCTTTGGGAAGTCGATTTCGAGCCGTCCGGGTTCGAGTGGATCGACGCCAACGACAGCGAAGCCAGCGTGTTTTCCTTCGTCCGCCGCGCGCGCGACGGCACGATGGTGCTGGCGGTGTGCAACTTCACGCCGGTGCTGCGCTCCAATTACCTGCTCGGCGTGCCGCAGCCCGGTTACTGGCGCGAGATCGCCAACAGCGATGCGCGCGAATACGGCGGCAGCGGCGCTGGCAACCTGGGCGGCATATCGAGCAATCCGGCGCCGGCGCACGGCCGCATGCAATCGGTCACGCTGACGCTGCCGCCGCTTTCGGTGCTGCTCCTGACCCGCGACGCGAATCCATGAACGAGGCACCTCGCCGATCTCCGCCCGCGACGCTCCCTCCCCCCGGCACGAACGCCATCGATGGCCGCGTGCGTGCGGTGGTCGAGAACGTCTTGCCCTGCGTGGATGGCGGCCGCTTCGCGGTCAAGCGCGTCGTCGGTGATCGCGTGGTCGTCGAGGCGGACTGCTTCGCCGACGGGCACGACATGCTGGCGGCAAACCTGCTGTGGCGCCGCGAGGATGATGCGCACTGGCAGGCGCAGCCGATGGTGATGGTCGGCAACGACCGCT
The DNA here is from genome assembly GCA_037915775.1 of Burkholderiales bacterium. Classification (GTDB taxonomy): domain Bacteria; phylum Pseudomonadota; class Gammaproteobacteria; order Burkholderiales; family Burkholderiaceae_F; genus JAKOQB01. The sequence goes on from JBAIYN010000025.1 coordinate 8,433, forward strand.
GGCGCGCCGCGTTCGTGCCGGACGCGGTCGGCCGCTATCGCTACACCGTGCTGGCATGGGTCGACCGCTTCCTGACCTGGCGGCACGACTTCGAGCGCCGCGTCGACGACGCCGACCTGCGGCTGGCGCTGCGCGCCGGCGCCGAGCTGGCGACACAGGCCGCGCAACGCGCCGGCGGCGAGGACGCCCAACGGCTGGGCACATGGGCGCAGCGCCTGAACGATGCCGCGCAGTCCGGATCCGGCACGGCGCCGCTGAAGGAACTCGCGCTCGCCACCGACATGGCCGAGCTGATGATGCGCTATCCGGATCAGCGCTTCGCCTACGCATATCCGGTCGAATTCGCGCTGGTGGTCGATCGCGAACGCGCTCTCTTTTCTGCGTGGTACGAGTTCTTTCCTCGCTCGGCCGCGCATTCGCCCGATCGCCACGGCACGTTCCGGGACTGCGAGGCGATGCTGCCGTACGTGGCCGACATGGGCTTCGATGTCGTCTACTTCCCGCCGATCCATCCGATCGGCCGGGTCAACCGCA
>JBAIYN010000572.1:0-22801 GCA_037915775.1 Burkholderiales bacterium
CGGATTGCGGCTGCTGCTGTTGCGCGAACCGGAACTCGACGATGTTCAGCTGCGGACGATCGCGCCCTCTCTATTGGCGCAGTCGCATGCTTGCGGTGCACGCGTTCTCGTCAGCAGCCGTCACGCCGGCGCGTTACCGGGACGGTTCGACGGCTTGCATCTGACGGCGGGCGATCTGGCGCGGGCGCACCAGCGTCCCAGTGCCGATCTGGTTGCTGCGTCTGTGCATACGCGGGAAGAACTCATGCGTGCGCACGCGCTCGGTTGCGACTTCGCGATGCTGGGGCCGGTGCATGCGACCGCCAGTCACCCTGGCGCGCCGATCCTCGAATGGTCCGGATTTGAGCGCGTCGCGCGGGACACGCCGATACCTCTGTATGGAATCGGCGGCCTGACGGTCGCCGATCTTGCGGACGCGCGGCGTGCCGGCGCGCACGGCATCGCCCTGCTGCGCGCGGCATGGAACAGCCCGTAGCGCGGCCCGTCAATTCACAGGTGGTCCGGTCTCGTCGCGTGTCGACGATTCATCCGGATGCTCTCCATGCCCAACGATGACGTGTAGTTCGGCGGCCCAGTCGCCCAGATCGATCGTCTTGCAACGCTCGGAGCAGAAGGGCCGAGATCTGCTGTTCGCGGTCCACGGAACCGCGGCACCACAGACAGGGCAGGCGACGACCTTCGACATCCGGCTGCACGCCGCGGTCAGAACGCGCAAAGCGACAAGTCGAACGGAACGTCGCGATCGATCGCCCGCGGCTTGAGGTCGCGATCGGCAGCGGTGAACCGGATCCACAACATGTACTTGTTGGCGCTGATCTCCGGGATCGCGCCGAGATCGGCCGCCACGCGGACCTGAAGCAGCGAGTAGCTCCGTCCCTGCAGCATCTGCTGATACGAACCCTGCGCTGCAACCTGGTGGCTGCGTTGCGCGGTTTCGCGCAGCAGGCGCAGCACGATCGATAGCCCCTGATTGAACTGCTGCATCGGCCGGATCCAGGTCTGCAGATCCTGCGCCCGCGCTTCGACGTCGCGCATCAGCCAGGCATGGTACGAGGGCAGATCGAATTCGCAGGTGCCGCCCGGAATGCCGGCGCGGCTGCGGATGCTCGTCAGCCACTCGTTGTCGCGCAACTGCTGGCCGGCCTTGCCGGGCGTCGCGTTCAGGGCGTACTGCGCGCGCTCGAGTTCGCCCAGCACGGAAGCGAGTGCGGTTTCGGACACCTGCGGATTGTTTCGAAAAGCCAGCAGCGTCTGCTTGTGGCGTTCGAGTTCCTGCAGGAGATCGCTCTTGAGGTCAGCCCGAGATGTGACTTCGAGGATCTCGAACAGCGTCAGAAGCGCCGTGTGGTGACAATGCGGATGCGTCTGGCCGACGAAATACTCCAGCTTCTCGAAGAGATCCTCCAACCGGAGCAGGGTCCGCAGGCGCTCGCTGAACGGGTACTCGTAAAGGATCTGCCGGGTGTCGTTGCTCATGGCGGCGCGTTGTTCGTCGCGAAGATATCACAGCGATCCACGCCAATCCGCGCTCGTCCGCGTCTGCCCGTACTCCAAGTACCGCGCATGCAGCCGAGCCGTGCGCTGCAGGGCGGCCCGAGGCTCCCCTTCGTTCACCAGGATATCGTCGGCCGCATCAAGCCGCGCCGCGCGCGTTGCCTGGGTGGAGATGATGGCTCTTGTCGCGGTCTCGTCCAGTCGGCTGCGATGCATGACGCGCCCGAGCTGCGTCTCGGTCGAGCAATCGATTACCAGCACGCGATCGACGCGGGCGCGCCAGACGCCGGATTCGATCAGCAGCGGTATCACGAAGATCACGTACGGGGCCGTGTCGGGCGCACTCGCCGCCTGCTCCTCCGCCTCCGCGCGGATCATCGGATGCAGGATCTTCTCCAGCGCCAGACGTGCAGTCGGGTCGCGGAAGACGAAACTCCGCAACGCGCCGCGGTTAAGTGCGCCACCCGCATCGACGAACTCGGTCCCGAATCTTGCACGGATTGGTTCGATTGCCCTGCCGCCGACGCCCGTCAGGGCGTGGGCGATCGCGTCCGAATCGACGACATGGGCGCCGAGGCGCGCGAATTCGTCGGCGACGAGGGACTTCCCGCTGCCGATCCCGCCGGTCAGGCCGACCGCGAACTTCTTGCTGGTCGCTGCGGGAATCATTGCGTCGGCTGCGTCAGAACGGAGCGACCCGGGCGATGAGTTCGCCGCCATAGAGCAGGGCAACAAGCCCGGCGACTGCGAGATATGGGCCGAACGGGATCGGAATGTCCTTGCCGCGTCGCGCCAGAATCATCATCAGGATGCCGACAAGTGCACCAACCACGGAGGAGAGCAACGCGATCGGAAGCAGCATCTGCCATCCGAACCACGCGCCGAGTGCGGCGAGCAGCTTGAAATCGCCGTAACCCATGCCTTCCTTGCCGGTCAGGAGCTTGAACAACCAGTAGATCGTCCACAGCACCAGATAGCCGGCAACAGCTCCGATCACAGCATCGCGCAGCGGCGCGAACGCATTTGCAGTGTTGGCGAGCAGTCCGAGCCAGAGCAGGGGCAGCGTCAGGCTGTCGGGAAGGAGGGTGGTGTCGGCGTCGATGAAGGTCAGCGCGATCAACGTCCAGACGAGAACGAGCCCGAGCAGGCCCTGGAGGCCGAATCCGAGCCGGTACGCCACCCACGCGGAGAGCACGGCGGTCAGCCCCTCGACGACCGGGTAGCGCGGCGAAATACGCGCGCCGCACGCGGCGCACTTGCCGCGCAGCAACAGGTACGAGATCAGCGGCACGTTGTCGCGCATCCGCAGCGGCGCGCGGCAGGCCGGACAGTGCGAGGCAGGAATGAACAGGTTGTACCGACCGACATCCTCGGGGGCCGGCTTGCCGTCGAGTTCCGCACACTGCGCGCGCCAGTCCGCCTCCATCATCCTCGGCAGACGATGGATGACCACGTTCAGGAAGGATCCGATGACCAGCCCGACGACGAGCGCGGAAAGCGCGAAAAGCTGGTCAGGCGTCACGCCGACTACGGCTATCTGATCAGATCACCGCGCCGAGTTTGAAGATCGGCAGGTAGATTGCGATCACGATGCCGCCGACAAGGACGCCAAGCACGACCATGATCATCGGTTCGATCAGGCTGGAGATGGCGTCGACGGTTTCATCGACCTCGCGCTCGTAGTAGTCGGCCACCTTCGACAGCATCGAATCGAGGGAGCCGGACTCCTCGCCGATCGAGGTCATCTGGACGGCCATGCTGGGAAACACCGAGGTGTTCTGCATCGCCTGCGCAAGGCTCGTGCCGATGTTCACCTCGGTCTGGATCTGCTTGGTCGCCTCACGGTACACAGCATTGCCCGCGGCGGGGCCGACTGAATCCAGTGCCTCGACCAGCGGCACACCTGCGGCAAACGTAGTGGAAAGTGTGCGGCACCAGCGCGCGATCGATGCCTTTTGCAGCAGCTCACCGATCACAGGTGGTTTCAGCATAAACCGGTCGACCAGCATCTGGAAGTTCGGCGAACGCTTCCAGGCCTGGAAGATGAAGTAAGGCAGGCCGATCAGCGCCGCGAGAAGCACGTACCAGTAGTCGACCACGAAATCCGATATCGCGATGACGAAGAGCGTCGGTGTCGGCAGGTCGGCGCCAAAGCTGGTGAAGACCGTCTTGAAGCTGGGGATCACGAAGTACATGATGATCGCGGTGATCAGGATCGCGACCAGGATGACCATCGTCGGGTAGAAAAGGGCCTTCTTGATCTTGCCTTTCAGCGCGAGGGTCTTCTCCTTGTAGGTCGCGAGGCGATCCAGCAGCGTCTCGAGAATCCCCGCCTGTTCGCCGGCGGCAACCAGATTGCAGAACAGCGGATCGAAGTACAAGGGGTACTTGCGGAAGGCCTGATTCAGGCTCGTACCGGTTTCGACGTCGGAACGGATGTCGTTCAGCAGGCGTGCCATCGAGGGATTGGCGTGACCGCGGGCGACGATGTCGAAGCATTGCATCAGGGGGACGCCCGCTCGCAGCATGGTCGAAAGCTGGCGGGTGAATATCGCCAAGTCTTTTTCGCTGATCTTTCGTCCGCGCGAGAAGGTCTGTTTCTTGATCTTGGTCGCCATCACGCCACGGCGACGCAACGAGGCTGCGACGACGGATTCGCCGCCGGCGCGCATTTCGCCACGGATGATCTTGCCGTTCTTGTCGCGGCCTTCCCACGTGAACAGGGTTTCGCGCGCGGGCGCGCGGGGTCGGATCAGGGCGCCGGTTGCCATCTTTTCTCGTGTGCTCCGCTGTCTTTCAGTCGTTGGTGCAACCCAGTACCTCGTCGATCGAAGTCATTCCCTGCTTGACCTTCAACAGGCCGGACTGCCGCAGGTTCTTTACCCCCTCGCGTTGCGCCTGTGCTGCGACTTCAACCGAGCTCGCGTTCTTGAGGATCAGGTGCTGGATTGCATCCGAGATCGGCATCACCTCGTATATGCCGGTCCGCCCCTTATAGCCGGACCCCTTGCAGCGATCACATCCGACAGCCTTGTAAGGTACCCAGCTGCCGTCGAGATCCGCGGCCTCGAAGCCGGCACCGAGGAGGGCGTCCTTGGCAATCTCGGTCGGCTGCTTGCAGGTACACAGGCGCCGTGCCAGACGCTGTGCCGTGATCAAGATCACGGAGGAGGCGATATTGAAAGCCGCGACGCCCATGTTCGATAGCCGCGTGAGCGTCGACGGCGCATCATTCGTGTGCAGCGTCGACATCACCATGTGGCCGGTCTGTGCCGCCTTGACCGCGATGTCGGCGGTTTCGAGATCGCGAATCTCGCCGACCATGATGATGTCGGGGTCCTGACGCAGGAACGCTCGCATCGCATTGGCGAATGTCAGGCCCGCCTTTTCGTTGACATTGACCTGGTTGACGCCCGCTAGTTGAATCTCGGCCGGGTCCTCGGCGGTGGAAATGTTGACACCCGGCTGGTTCAGTATGTTCAGACAGGTGTACAGGGACACGGTCTTGCCGCTGCCGGTCGGACCGGTGACCAGAACCATGCCGTAAGGCCGCTGAATGGCATCCAGCAGCAGCTGCCGCTGCTCCGGTTCGTATCCGAGCGCATCGATGCCGAGCTTTGCCTGGGAAGGATCGAGAATCCGCATCACGACCTTTTCCCCGTAAAGCGTCGGCAAGGTGCTGACACGAAAATCGATCGCCCGCTGTCCGGTGAGGGCCAGCTTCATGCGGCCATCCTGCGGCACACGCTTCTCGGAAATGTCGAGCTTGGAGATGACCTTGATCCGGGTTACCAGTCGCTCCTTGATCGCGAGCGGCGGCTGAGCGACCTCGCGCAGAACGCCGTCGACGCGAACCCGGATCCGGTAGAACTTCTCGTAGGGCTCGAAGTGCAGGTCCGAAGCTCCGTCCGAGATGGCATCCAGCAGGAGCTTCTGCAGGAACCGCACGACCGGCGCATCGTCGACTTCGGCATTTGTGGCCTCTTCCTGCGTCGTATCGGGAGCGTCGGATAACAGTTCGTCAAAATTGACTTCATCGTCGACCAGCTTCTCCAGCGACTGGGAGACCGACTGGGTCGACGACTCGATCAACTTGAGCAGCTTGTCGTGCTCGACGACGACGATATCGAGCGCGAGCTGCGTCTGGAACTTGACCTGATCCAGCGCCTGGAAATTGGTCGGATCCGAGACCGCGACGGCCAGTCGGTTGCCGCGCTTGCGCAGCGCGAGCACGCGCAGCGACCCAACCAGTTTTCTGTCGACGATGTCGCGCGGTAACTGGTCGATGTCGAACGCGGATATGTCCAGCAGCGGGTGTCCGAAAGTGTCGGCGGCGAAACGTGCGATCTGCGCCGAGGACAGGCCAGTCGTCTCGCTGGCGCCCACTAGCTCGTCGATGAACTGCACGTTGCCCTGGACCGCCTTGCGCGCCAGAGTCTCAGCGCGATCCGGACGCAGCCGACCCTGCTGGACAAGCGCCCGCGCCAACCCCGTCAGGGGCGACGTTGCCATCACAGGGCTCTGACTGACAGCGGACATTAGGGTCGATTACCGAGTTTCCCGATCGAGCCGAATCGTCGAGTGCCGGAACTTCGAGTCGAGGCTCAGGATACTGCCGACAACCCCTCGATTTGTAAAGCAAACCGAAGTATTAGCGGCGGCCATCTCTGCACCCGATCGATCGGATGACTTCAGTTCTCATGTTGCCCGAATCAAGCGCACGCTGCGAACGGATTGATCATGTATCTGGATGATCTCGACGATGCAGCCTTCGTAACGCACGCAGCATGGCCCGCTCGGGAATTCCTGCAGCGTCTCGAGGACCAGCCCATTGACCGTCCGTGGGCCGTCCAGGGGAAATCGGAGCGACAGGCGGCGATTCAACTCGCGCAGCGGCGTGCTGCCGTCGACGACAGCGTGACCCTGTGCATCCCATCTCAGCCCGCGCGTCCCAAGCCCGGGCGCCTCGGTGGTGAACTCCCCGACGATTTCCTCGACGATGTCCTCCAGGGTGACCAGGCCCTGCACTTCGCCGTATTCGTCGACCACCAGGCCAAGTCGGCGCTGGTTGTCCTGGAACATCTGCAACTGCTGCAGGATCGGCGTTCCGCTGGGCACGAAGTAGGGCGCAACGAGGATTTCGCGAATGCTCTCGTGCGTCAGTGCATCGGCGTCAAGGAGCGGCACGAGCTTGCGCACGTGCAGCACACCAATCACGCGCGCGATGTCGCCATCCACGACTGGCAATTTGTTGTGATAGCAGGTGGCCAGTTGCTGGCGAATCGCCGGGATCGGGTGGGAAATGTCAAGGACTTCGACGCGCGCGCGAGGAGTCATCAGGTCGTCAACCGCGACCTGCTCGAGATCGAACAGATTCAGAAGGATGCTGCGGTGTTTGCCGCGGATGACGCCGCCGCCTTCCAGCACGATCGTGCGCAATTCCTCCGGCGTCAGCCGTTGCGATTCCGCTGCCGCGCCTTGGGGCACGCGCAGCAGCCGGAGCAGACCGCGCGCGAACAAGTTGACGAACCATACGGCGGGTGAGAACACCCGCATCAACGGAGCAAGCGCAAAGCTCGAGGGCAATGCGATGCGCTCGGGATAGGTGGCGCCAATCACCTTGGGTGTCAGTTCGGCAAACACGAGGATCAGAAACGAAATCAGGCCGGTCGCCGCCAGCAGCGACCATTCGCGATCCCCGAAGTAGCGGATCGTCAGCGCCGTTACCAGGGCGGTTGCGCCGGCATTGAGCAGCGTGTTGCCGAGCAGGATGAAGCCAAGCAGCCGATCAGTTCGCTGCAGCAGCGAGTGCGTCAGTCTTGCAGCGCGACTGCCCTGTCGCACGAGGTGTCGCAGTCGAAGACGGCTGGTTGCCATCATCGCCGTCTCGGCCAGCGAGAAGAAAGCGGCCAGGATCAGCAGCAAGGCGAGCGCGGTAACCTGCGCCCAAAGCGGGATACCGTCCAATCGTCAGTTCCAGGCGGACCTGGCCGTAAGGCTCCACGGCAAACGATGGTCGGGGTGAGAGGATTTGAACCTCCGACTCCTGCGTCCCGAACGCAGTACTCTACCAGGCTGAGCTACACCCCGACGCGAGTCCGGCAGCGAAACATTCTCTGCCGAACGTCTTGCAGACACCGAGAATCAGCGGTTGCGGTGTCTCGCAAAACTATTCAAGTCTAACAAACACTGCCGGTATGCCGATGGGGGGAAGGCTGCCAGCGCGGACTCGGCGGCGGCCGATTCGGCGCTCGCGCGTTCGCGCACGTAGATCAGCGAACCATTGCTGCGGACGATCTGCGCAATCTGGTCAAAGTCTCCTCCGCCGTCCCGGATCGCGTGCTCGATCTTCGCGCGCTCGGGCGGCGAGGAGGTCCGCAGCGCATGTATCAAAGGAAGCGTGACCTTCCCTTCACGCAAATCGTCACCGAGGCGCTTGCCGATCTCAGCAATGTCACCGGAGTAATCGAGAAGATCGTCGATCATCTGAAACGCGGTGCCGAGGCTCGATCCATACTGGGACGCGCGCTCTTCGACCTCGCGGTCGACGCCGGCCAGAACGGCGCCGATGCGGGCAGCGGCCTCGAACAGCGTCGCGGTCTTGCGTTCGACGACGCTCATATAGCGCGCCTCGTCCACCGATGGGTCGTGAATGTTCATCAACTGCAGAACTTCGCCCTCGGCGATCCGGTTGGTGGCATCGGCGAGGATCCGCATCACACGCATGCTGCCCGCGTCCACCATCATCTGGAACGATCGAGAGTAAAGGAAGTCGCCCACCAGGACGCTCGCCGCATTGCCGAACAGTGAGTTCGACGTCTGACGTCCACGCCGCAGATCCGATTCGTCGACGACATCGTCATGCAAGAGCGTCGCCGTGTGAATGAACTCGATGACGGCCGCGAGCAGAATGTGCGCCGCGCCGCTGTAACCGAGCGCTCGCGCGACCAGGAGATGCACGGCCGGTCGCAGACGCTTGCCACCAGCGCCGATGATGTAGTCGGCAATCGTACCGATCAAGGCAACGTCGGAGCCGAGCCGGTCTCGAATCAATCCGTCGACCATGCGCAAGTCTTCGGCGATCGGCGCCAATATGCGCATCAGGCCGTCGTTGGGCGGCTCCGGTTCGTAATGGATGTGCGGCGCTGGCAAGACGGATAGCCCTATGCAATTTATTCATTATAGGTGGGCGGTTTCTGGCGCCTTCCGGCCAGATCGGCCGCCGCGGAGCGATTTGACCTTCTTTTGAGGAACGTGAGAAAATTCAAGGCTTTCCGAATGAGTAGCGGCGCGGCGCAGATCCAAGTACGTCGGCACCGCAGGAGCAGGGGCTATGTACGCAGTCATAAGAGCCGGTGGCAAACAGTATCGGGTCTCGAGCGGGCAGAAGATAAAGGTTGAGTCGATCGTCGCCGACGTTGGCGCGCAGGTCACTCTCGACGAGGTTCTTGCCGTTGGCGAGGGATCAAACGTGAGGGTGGGTACGCCGCTCGTCGCAGGCGCATCGGTAACGGCGACCGTCACAGCTCAGGGGCGCCACCCAAAGGTCAGGATCTTCAAGATGCGCCGGCGCAAGCACTTTCAGAAACGGGCCGGTCATCGGCAGAATTTCACTGAATTGCGCATCGACTCGATCGGCTGAACCTGTTCGGTAGGGACAGAGCGGCTGATCGGCTGAAATAGCGAGGAAGAACATGGCACACAAGAAAGCAGGCGGGTCGTCCCGGAACGGGCGCGATTCCCAGGCCAAGCGTCTCGGCGTGAAGGTTTTTGGCGGCGAGGCGATCAACGCCGGAGGAATCATCGTGCGGCAGCGCGGCACCAGATTCCATCCTGGAGACAACGTTGGCATTGGGCGGGATCACACTCTTTTCGCCACCGTCGACGGAACCGTCAAATTCACCGTCACCGGCGCACAGAATCGTCAGACTGTCAGCGTCCTGCCGCGCAGCTGACCGGCTCCGCGGCAGTCACGACTTTCCAGCGAAAGCCCTGCCGCCCGCGGCAGGGCTTTTTTCATTGTGAAGTTCATCGACGAGGCAAGAATCGAAGTCATCGGCGGCCGTGGGGGCAACGGCTGCGTCTCCTTTCGCCGCGAGAAATTCATTCCGAAGGGAGGCCCGGATGGCGGGGACGGAGGACGCGGCGGAGATGTCTGGGCTATCGCCGACCAGAACATCAACACACTGATCGACTACCGATACTCGCGCAGGCACGCGGCCGCGAACGGCGAGCACGGGCGAGGTGCGGACTGTTTCGGTGCCGGCGGCGATGACATCGAGCTGCGCGTGCCTGTTGGAACGGTGATCAGCGACGAAGAATCCGGCGAGGTTCTCGTGGATCTCGCCAGACATGGGCAACGCGCCCTGATTGCCAAAGGGGGACGGGGCGGACTGGGAAATCTGCACTTCAAGTCCAGCACCAATCGCGCGCCGCGCCAGCGCACGCTGGGTGAACCGGGTGAACATCGCTGGGTCCGGCTCGAGCTCCGGGTGCTCGCCGACGTCGGGTTGTTGGGGATGCCGAACGCCGGCAAATCGACGCTGATTTCAGCGGTTTCCAACGCGCGGCCGAAGGTGGCCGAATATCCGTTCACGACCCTGCATCCGCATCTTGGCATGGTCCGCGTCGCGCCGGGAGTCGGATTCGTGATGGCAGACGTGCCTGGTCTGATCGAAGGTGCTGCCGAGGGTGCCGGGCTTGGGCATCAGTTTCTGCGCCATCTGAGTCGCACTGGACTGTTGCTGCATGTGGTCGATGTGGCGCCCTTGGACCCCGGGCACGATGCGGTCAAGGACGCGCGCGCACTGGCGGCGGAACTGAAGAAATACGACCCTCTGCTCGCGCGGAAGCCGCGCTGGCTGGTGCTCAACAAGATCGACCTCGTGCCTGCAGAGGAACGAGCCGCACGGGTTGCTAAGTTCCGCCGCCGGCTGCGAACGGTGGCGCCGATCTTCTGTGTGTCGGCAGCAACCGGTGAGGGATGTCGCGAGCTCATTCAGGCCGTACAGCAGTTCCTGCACCGATCCGGCCGAAAGGGCGAGCTGGGCATGGCGATGGCTGGCTCGCCGGCGCGCGCGTCGGCGGAACGAGCGTCATGACCGGTGGGTCGGTCATCGTTAACGCGCGCAGGCTGGTGGTGAAGGTCGGCAGCAGCCTCGTGACCAACGAAGGTCGCGGTCTCGATCTGGATGCCATCTCAAACTGGGCGACCCAGATCGCGCAGCTCAACGAGGACGGCAGGCAGGTGCTGCTGGTATCCAGTGGCGCAATTGCGGAAGGCATGAAACGCCTCGCTTGGACGCGTCGACCGAAGCAGATGCATGAGCTGCAGGCGGCAGCGGCGGTCGGACAGATGGGGCTGGCGCAGGCCTATGAAACGTGTTTTCGCGCCCTCGGCAGGAAGACCGCGCAGGTCTTGTTGACCCACGCCGATCTGGTCGATCGGACGCGATATTTGAATGCGCGATCGACGCTGTTGACGCTGCTCGATCTCGGAGTCGTCGCGGTCATCAATGAAAACGATACGGTCGTCACGGATGAGATCAAGTTCGGTGACAACGACACCCTGGGCGCGATGGTCGCGAACCTGGTCGATGCGGACGCGTTGGTGATCCTGACGGATCAGAAGGGGCTTTTCAGCGCGGATCCGCGACGGGATGCATCCGCCACTCTGATCGAGACGGCACAGGCAGGCGATCCGGCGCTCGAGGCGATAGCCGGCGGCAGCGGCAGTCACATTGCACGGGGCGGAATGATCACCAAGGTGCTCGCGGCCAAGCGCGCCGCGCGCAGCGGCGCGCATACGGTGATTGCGTGTGGTCGCGAGCCGGATGCGCTGCTACGGTTGGCCGCGGGAGAACGAATCGGCACCGAACTGACGGCCAGCACGGCGGTGCTCACCGCGCGCAAGCAGTGGCTGGCGGACCATCTCCAGTTGAAGGGCCGCGTGATCATTGATGCGGGTGCCGTGCGGGCATTGCGCAGCAAAGGAACAAGCCTATTGCCGATCGGCGTTGTCGAGGTGGTCGGCGAGTTTGCCCGCGGCGATGTGGTTGCCTGCATCGACGCCGCGGGTCGGGAGGTCGCGAAGGGGTTGGTCAACTACGGCAGCAGCGAAGCGCGGCAGATCGCAGGCAAACCGAGCAGCGAGATCGAGGCGACGCTCGGTTACTTCGACGAGCCGGAACTGATTCATCGCGACAATCTCGTGCTGACCTGAAGGTCAGCGTGCGGTCAGCTCAAAGGCCGCGCCCCGGTCGCGCAGCGGCCAAGGGCGATGTGCTTGCGTGACTCAGCGCTGGATCAGCCGCGCCCGGTCAGCGAGCCGTCGGGGCTCGAGACGACTTCCGGCGCTTCCGACCGCGCGCCCTCCTCACGTCGACGCCCCTGCTCAGACCCCCGGCGCCCGGGCCGAAACACGAATCGCGACAGCTCGGTCAAAGCCTGCTGATAGACGTCGCGCTTGAATTCGATCACTGCCTCGAACGGTATCCAGTAGTCCTGCCAGCGCCAGGCGTCGAACTCCGGCTTCTCCGAGCGCCGGAGCGAAACATCGCAGTCGCGCGCCATCATGCGCAGCAGAAACCAGATCTGCTTCTGCCCGCGGTAATTGCCGCGCAGGTCGCGGCGCACCCACTGCTCAGGGACGTCGTAACGAAGCCAATCGCGCGTGCGGGCCACGATCCTCACGTGTTCGGGTCTGAGCCCGATCTCCTCGTACAGTTCGCGGAACATCGCCTGTTCGGGAGATTCGCCGTGCTTGATCCCGCCCTGCGGAAACTGCCAGGAATGCTGCTTGACGCGCTTGCCCCAGAAAACCTCGTTACGGTGGTTGAGCAGAATGATGCCGACATTTGGGCGATAGCCGTCCTTGTCCAGCATGCCAACACCTGAAGCTATATCATCTGCGACCCATTATATGGCCGCATTTCGCAATGCGGTCAGGGAAATTCGACCGTTTTCAACGCCTGCCCGACGCGATGCGCGCCACCGCCTCTTTCATTTCTACCCTCAAGGAAGCTCCGTCAGACGCCGAGGTGGCGAGTCACCGGCTGATGGTGCGCGCCGGCATGATCAGGAAGCTGGCCGCTGGCATTTACAGCTATCTGCCGGTTGGGCTGCGGTCGATCCGCCGCATCGAGAACATCATTCGCGACGAAATGAACCGAGCCGGCGCGATCGAGCTGCTGATGCCGGTCGTGCAGCCGGCCGAGCTGTGGATGGAATCCGGCCGCTGGTTCAAGATGGGACCGGAACTGCTGCGCGTCAAGGACCGCCATGAGCGCGACTTCGTGATCCAGCCGACGTCCGAGGAGGTCATCGCCGACATCGTGCGCGAATCGATCCGCAGCTACAAGCAGTTGCCGATCAACTTCTATCACATCCAGACCAAGTTTCGCGACGAGCGCCGGCCGCGATTCGGTGTCATGCGCGGGCGCGAGTTCACGATGAAGGACGCCTACTCGTTCGATCGCGACGAAGCGGGGGCGATGAAGAGTTACCAGGCGATGTACGACGCCTATTGCCGCATCTTCAGGCGCATGGGCCTCAGCTTTCGTGCGGTCGCCGCCGACACCGGCAACATCGGGGGCAAGGCCAGCCACGAGTTCCAGGTCATCGCCGATACGGGAGAGGATGCAATCGCCTACTGCCCCACATCGGACTACGCGGCCAACATCGAGATGGCCGAGGCGCTGCCCCTGCTTCCGCATCGGGCGCCGCCCATGGAAGAGATGAAGAAGGTGCCCACGCCGGGCAAGGAGAAGTGCGGGGTCGTGGCCGCCCTGCTCGGACTGCCGCTTTCTCGCACGGTCAAATCAATCGTGCTCGCCGTCGACCAGAAGGATGCCAAGGGCGAGACGGTCGACGCGCACATCTGGCTGCTGTTGATACGCGGCGACCACGAATTGAACGAGGTCAAGGCCGGCAAGGTGCCAGGATTGAAGGACGGATTTCGTTTCGCGACCGAGGCGGAAATTCGTGGCGCGTTCGGCTGCCGACCCGGCTATCTCGGGCCGATCGGGACGCGCAAGCCGGTCAGGATCGTCGCGGATCGCACCGTGGCCAACATGAGCGACTTCGTCTGCGGCGCCAACGAGGAAGATTTCCACCTCGCCGGGGTCAACTGGGGCCGTGATCTGCCCGAGCCCGTCGTCGCGGACCTGCGCAGCGTGGTCGCCGGAGACCCATCGCCGGACGGCAAGGGTGTGTTGGCAATCCAGCGGGGCATTGAGGTCGGTCACGTGTTTGCCGGGCTGCCGTATCCGGAGTCGATGAAGCTGTCGTTCACCGACGAGGCGGGTGCGCCGGCGCCGATGCTGATGGGCTGCTACGGGATCGGGGTGACGCGACTACTTGGCGCCGCAATTGAACAGAACCACGATGCGAAGGGGATCATCTGGCCCGATGCGATCGCGCCCTTTGAAGTCGTCGTTTGCCCGGTCAACTACCGGCAATCGGAGCAGGTGCGTCAGGTCGCGGACCGACTGCACGCAGATCTGGCCGCTGCGGGCGTGGATGTGATCCTGGACGATCGGGGTGAGCGGCCGGGCGCCATGTTCGCTGACTGGGAATTGATTGGGGTGCCTCACCGCATCACCATAGGTGAGCGCGGTTTGAAAGCGGGCGAGGTCGAGTATGTGCATCGACGCACGCTACAGCCGGTCAACGTGCCATTGGCGGATGCCTCTGCATTCGTACAGCGGCAGCTTGCCAGCGCGCGTGCCTGACGGTACGCGGCGCCGGCTCGCCGGTTCGGCAGTTGCGGTCCTGCTCGCGCCCTCCGTCTTTCTGCACCCACGCCGAGCGCTGGCGGGCGCACAACAGTACGAGCCGCTGGCGGACTCGGTGCGGGCGGCTCTCGCCGAGAAGATCGCGGACGGCACGCCACCGACGCGCAAGTTTGCGCGAATCGAGGAGCGCATCGCGTTTCTCGACTGGCTCGGCGAAATGTCGGAGCGGTTGAAGGCACGCAAGCCGGACTACCGGACGCGTATCGAGTTTCTTCGCACACTGGATTACGAGGCAATCCGTGCTGGCCTCGATCGCCAGATGGTGCTCGGCCTGATTCAGGTGGAAAGCAACTTTCGGAAATACGTGATCTCGACTGCCGGGGCGCGCGGCTACATGCAGGTGATGCCCTTCTGGGTCCAGTTGATCGGCGATGGCGACGTAAAGAAGCTGTTCGACATGCGCAGCAACCTGCGCTATGGCTGCGTGATCATGAGGCACTACCTCGACCTCGAAAGGGGTGATCTATTTCTGGCGCTCGGACGATACAACGGCAGCCGCGGACAGGCGGCATACCCCAACGCCGTTCTCGCGGCCTGGAAGAATTCGTGGCGATACGAGCCGAAAAAGCCAAGTCCGGCGCATTGACCCCACCCCGTCGGCCTGGACCACGGACCGCGGCGGATACCGGGCTCGCCTTCAGCGCTGCCTGCCTGCCTCCGCGGACTCGGATCCAACTGAAAGGAGAGGCCATGCCCGGCGATGGGACGCCACTGCCGTAATGCATGTTCTCCCCTGTGCTCCGGCTATCGCTTTGATGCGCCGGACATGCCGCGCCCGAGTCCCTTCAGGCTGCCCATCGCGCGCATCATCTTTGCCAGGCCGCCTTTCTTCATCTGTTTCATCATCGCCTGCATCTGATCGAACTGATTTAGCATGCGATTGACTTCCTGCACGGGCACGCCCGCACCGGCGGCAATGCGGCGCTTGCGCGAGGCCTTGATCAGATCCGGCTTGGCACGCTCCTGCGGCGTCATCGAATTGATGATCCCTTCGACACGCCGAATCTGACGCTCGGCGTCCTTGTCGTTCACCTGTCCGGCCGCCTGCGCGAACTGAGCCGGCAGCTTGTCGATCAGGCTCGACAAGCCCCCCATCTTGCGCATCTGTAGGATCTGTTCGCGAAAGTCGTTCAGGTCAAAGCGGTCGCCCGATTGCATTCGCTTGGCGAACTTCTCCGCCGCCTGCACGTCGATCGACTTGCGCACGTCCTCCACCAGGGCCACGATGTCGCCCATGCCGAGGATGCGTCCGGACATCCGCTCGGGATCGAAGCGTTCGAATCCGCCGATCTTCTCGGCCACCCCGATGAACTTGATCGGTTTGCCGGTCGCGTGCCGTACTGACAGCGCAGCGCCGCCGCGCGCATCGCCATCCAGCTTGGTGAGGATCACGCCGGTCAGAGGCAAGCGCTCCGCGAACACCTTTGCCGTGTTGACCGCATCCTGGCCGAGCATCGCGTCGACGACGAAGAGCGTTTCGATCGGGTGCAATCCCGCATGCAGCGCGGCGACTTCCTGCATCATCGCTTCGTCGATCGCAAGGCGGCCCGCTGTATCGACGATCAGTACGTCGAAGAACTGCCGGCGTGCGTGTTCGAGCGCGTGCGCGGCAATGTCGATCGGCTTGTCCGACGCATGGCTCGGAAAGAACTCCGCGCCCGCTTGCGCGCTGACCGTCTTCAACTGCTCGATAGCCGCCGGACGGTACACGTCGGTCGAGACCGTCAGGACCTTCTTCCGGCGCTCGTCATGCAACCACTTCGCGAGCTTGGCCGCCGTGGTCGTCTTGCCGGCGCCCTGCAGTCCGGCCAGAAGGATCACGGCCGGCGGTTGAGTGGCGAGGTTCAGTTCGCGATCGGCGGGCGAGAGGTCGCCTCCCATCAGCTGGGTCAGTTCGCGCTGGACGACGCCGACGAGCGCCTGCCCGGGCGTCAGCGATCCAACGACTTCTTCACCGAGCGCCTTTTCCCTGACTTTTGCGATGAACTCGCGCACGACGGGCAGTGCAACGTCGGCCTCGAGCAAGGCGACGCGCACCTCACGCAGCATCTCCTGCGTATTTGCCTCGGTCAGGCGCGCCTGACCGCGCATCTGCTTGACGACGCGACTTAGCTTCTCCGTGAGTGATTCGAGCATCCGGGTGAGCCGCGAACCGCAACGTCCGCGTACTATATAAATGCTTATGGGATCTGATGCATTTTACGTGCTGGGTTATGCGACAGTATCGGTACTGTATCTGCTGATGACTGTGATCACCTGGCGGACTCTGCAGGGTGACGAATCCCCGCACCGGGCCTTCTGGCGCCGCCTGTTCGTGCCGGTCATCGCCACCGGGCACATCTATCTTCTCGCGCACGCGGTGATCGGCACCGGCGAGTTCCGCTTCGGATTTGCCCATGCCTTGTCGGCGACGTTGCTGCTGGCGGTGCTGATCATATGGGTCGAGGGATTCTTCGTCAGGATGCGCGGGCTCGACATGCTCGTCTTTCCGGCCGCTGCGGTGTGCGCGGTCCTGCCCGCGTTGTTTCACGGGGCGGCCGTATCTGCCGCGGCAGACAAGTTCGCCCTGCGGGTGCATCTTCTGATCGCGATCTGCGCATACAGCTTCTTTACCATTGCCGCACTGCATGCGTTGCTGATGGCGTCGATCGACCGGCAGTTGCACGCGGCCCTCGGAGCGCCCGATCGCACGACATCGCGCTGGCTGGCGCAGATGCCGCCGCTGCTGGCGATGGAGCGGATGCTGTTTCGCCTGATCGGCTCCGGATTCGTCCTCCTCACCCTGACCGTGGTGACCGGGGTGTTCTTCTCCGAGGAACTGTTCGGGCGCGCGCTGCGGGCCGACCACAAGACGGTGTTTGCGATCGCATCCTGGTTCGTATTCGCCGGACTGCTGGCCGGGCGCTTCGTGTTCGGATGGCGCGGGCGCAAGGCGCTGCGCTGGACGCTCGCCGGTTTCCTGATGCTGATGCTGGCCTATGTCGGCAGCCGCTTTGTCCTCGAAGTGATTCTGCAGAGGGTCTGATGGGCCGAATACTGTTCTGGCTGCTGTTCGCGCTGGCCGCCTACATGGGCTATCGCTGGTGGCGGATCAGGCAGCACGCGGAGGCAGTGCGCGATTCGTCGGGCCGCGTCAAGGTCGAATCGATGGTCCGATGCGAAGTCTGCGGTCTGAATCTGCCGCAGTCGGACGCCGTTGCAGCGGGGGGTCACTGGTACTGCGGCGAAGAACATCGCCGTGCCGGTTCGAAGCAGGGCGAGGACTGATTGGCCGCCATCAACGAATCGGCGCAGGTCACGGCGTCCGACGTCGACGAGCCGGCCTGGCGCACGCTGGAATACTTTGCTTTGACGCGTGCGCTGATCGCCAGCGCACTGGTGCTTTCGGTCGTTGCGCTCGGACCCGGTCCTTCCGGGTGGCATGCCACGCCGGTGGCGATCGGCAGCCTCGTCTACTTCGTGCTGGCTGCCGGGCTGGCCGTGATCGTGATCTACGTGCGACAGCGCTTCCTGGCGCAGGTCGCAACGCAGATCGCCGTGGACCTGATCGTCATCTCCAGCCTGCTGCTGCTCGGCGGCGGAAGCCGCACCGGCGTCACGATCCTCTACCTGCTGCCGCTCGCCGGGGCATCGCTGCTGCTGCCGACCATTGCGGTCTTCTTCGTCTGTGCGCTGGCCGTGTTCGCGCTCCTGTTCGACGCGGTACTTCGACTGATGCGGTTCGAAGGGGCCGACGCCACGGTGGTGCAGGCCGGCCTCTATGGCGCGGCGCTGTTCGCGGTCGCGGCGTTGCTGCGGTTTCTGGCTTCCCGCCTGGCGGCGCAGGAACGCCTGGCGCAGAGTCGCGGGCGCATGATCGAAAACCAGCTCGAGATCAACCGGCTCGTGATCGCGCAGATGGAACAGGGCGCGATCGTCATCGATGCGCTGACGCGCGTGCGTGCCAACAACCGCGCAGCCCGGATTCTGCTTGGTCTCGGCTCCGAGGCGCAGTTGACTGGCCGGCGCTTGACTGAATTCCCGGCTCTGGCGCCGCTGTCGACGGCGTTCCAGCGCTGGACTGCCGAAATTGCGCGGTCCGGTGGTCATACCGAGGCCACGGTTTCCTTGCCTGACCTCAGCTTGCGGGCGCGATTCGTGCGCCCGCAGACAGCCACCACGGACGAGTTTGCAATCTTCCTCGAGGACGTGCGGCAGGTCGAGGAGCGAGCGCAGCAATTGAAGCTCGCCGCCATGGGCCGCCTGACCGCGTCGATCGCGCACGAGATCCGCAACCCTCTCGGTGCGATCGGGCACGCAGCGCAATTGTTGTACGAGGACATCCAGGAGCCGACCGCGCGGCGGCTGGCGGCGATCGTCCGCGAAAACACGCAGCGGCTGAATCGGCTGGTGGACGACGTGCTCCGTGTCGCGCGCCGCGATCCGCCGCTGGGCGACGACATCGATCTTTCCGCGTTTCTTGCCGCTTGGCTGTCCGAGTTCGTGCGTGACCGCAGCCTGGATACGGCGGGCATCCGCCTCGAGGTGGCGCCGGAGCTGCGCGTGCGCTTCGAGGAATCACATCTGCGGCAGGTGCTCTACAACCTGCTCGACAACGCGGTGCGTTTCTCGTCGGGCACCCCTGGCAGTGTTGTTGTCCTGGCGGAGCGCGGCGAAGACGCCCGCGCGTCGGCGCTGGTGTGGGTATTCGACGACGGTCCCGGGGTCCCGGTCGACGTCGGAACGACGATGTTCGAGCCTTTCTTCACCACCGGCGCACGCGGCACGGGGCTCGGCCTGTACATGGCGCGTGAGTTCTGCGTGGTCAACCGTGCCGAACTCGGTTACGCGGTGCGTCGCGCCGGCGGATCGGAACGGTCAGGCTTCGTGATCCGGTTCGGGCACGGCGCCGTCAGGCAGCTCGACGCCGCCGATTTCCTGGATACGATGCCGGCCTCATGAGCGAAGCCAGTCGTTCCCGCGACACCGAGACAGCGCGGCGCTCGCCGGCCGTGCTCGTTGTCGACGACGAGGCAGACCTGCGTGAACTGCTGGCATTGACGCTGGTGCGGCTCGGGCTCGACGTGGATACCGCGGATTCGCTGAGCCGCGCGCGGGAATTGCTGGCCGCACATCGCTACGCGCTCTGCCTCACCGACATGCGCCTGCCGGACGGCGTCGGACTCGACCTCGTACGCGATGTCGCGCAAGGCCGCCATGGCGACGCGTTCCCGATCGCCGTCATCACGGCCTACGGAAGCGCCGAGAACGCGGTGGCGGCGCTGAAGGCAGGCGCATTCGATTACCTATCCAAGCCGGTCGACCTGGAGCAACTGCGCTTGCTCGTGCGCTCTGCGCTGGCCGGTGGACTTCCGCGGGAGCAGACGAGACCGGCCGCCGCCGTCGATGCGTCAGCCGCGCGGCTGGTGGGCAATGCGCCGTCGATGCTCCAGCTGCGCGCGATGATCGATCGGCTTGCGCGCAGCATGGCGCCGGTGGCCATCTACGGCGAGTCCGGCAGTGGCAAGGAACTCGTCGCACGCGCGATCCACGACGCGTCGGCACGCCATGCGCAACCTTTCGTCGCGGTCAACTGTGGCGCGATTCCGGAAACCCTGATGGAAGCGGAGTTCTTCGGCTATCGCAAGGGAGCGTTCACCGGCGCCGACCGGGACCGCGAAGGATTCTTCCAGGCCGCGAGCGGCGGGACGCTGTTCCTGGACGAAGTCGCAGAGCTGCCGCTCGCGATGCAGGTGAAACTGCTGCGTGCGATCCAGGAACGGCGTGTGCGCAAGGTCGGAGCGACCACGGAGGAGCCGGTCGACGTGCGCATCCTCAGCGCCACGCACCAGGATCTCGCACGTCTCGTCGCCGACGGACGCTTTCGTCAGGATCTCTACTATCGGCTTAATGTGATCGAACTGCGGGTCCCGAGCCTGCGCGAGCGGGTGGAAGACGTCCCGCTGCTGGCGGAGGGGATCCTGCAGCGGCTGGCTGAGCGCAACCGGACCGCCGCCCCGCGCCTGGCGCCGGATGCGGTCGAGGCGTTGTGCGGGTATCCGTTCCCCGGCAACGTGCGCGAACTGGAGAACATTCTCGAGCGTGCGGTGGCGCTGGCGACGGCAGGAGAGTTGCGCTCGGACGACCTGATGCTGCCCGCTGCCGGCGCGGCGTCCGCGCCGGCGGCGGCCGAAGCCGAGGCCGTCGGCGAAGATGCGGGCGTTGCCGAGACGGTCGACGGCGTCGAGGTTCGGGAGGAAGCGGCCCGTCCCTTCGAAATCGTGGATGGCGTGCCGAACGATCTGCATGCGTATGTGGATTCTCTGGAGCGAGAGGCAATCCGTGCCGCGCTGGAAAAGACGCGCTTCAACCGCACCGCTGCCGCGCAGTTGCTCGGAATCACCTTTCGTCAATTGCGCTACCGGATGCAGCGACTCGGCGTGAAATGAGGCGCGGTGCGGCCGTGGCCGGGGCGAAGCTCGTGGCTGGCAAGGCCGGATTCGATGCACGCGGTTGGCTGAACGGAGTACGGCATTGCCTGTCGCCGAACCACGACGCGCGGCCGGCCGGGGTGCCGGTCGATCTGCTCGTGATCCACAATATCAGCCTGCCACCCGGGGATTTCGGCAGCGGCACGATCGAAGCCCTGTTCTTGAATCGCCTCGATCCGCGCGCGGACCCCTTTCTCGCGACCCTGTCCGGGTTGAGCGTCTCGACTCATTTCCTGATCGAGCGCGACGGCCGCACCACGCAGTTCGTCTCGTGCCTCGACCGTGCCTGGCATGCCGGCGCCTCGGAGTACGAAGGGCGGATTGCGTGCAACGACTTCTCGATTGGCATCGAGTTGGAAGGCACCGACTTCGTCGCCTTCGAGGCGTCGCAGTATCACGCCCTGGCGATGCTGGTGAGCGCGCTGCAGACGCGCTTTGCGCTGCGTGCTGTTCGCGGCCACCAGCACATCGCACCGGGCCGTAAGACCGATCCGGGCCCGCACTTTGACTGGCGGCGCCTGGCGCTGGAGGCGGCGCTACCCGCCGCCATGTTGCCCGCGTACTGACCCGATCCGCGTCGAAGTTCTTCTGAAGTCGCGCGCGTCGGCGAGGCTTGCGTTCCGGCGCGAGTCTGCCTAAGATGCCTGCCACTATTTGTTGTGCGATCGGGCGCGGGGACCACTACATATTGGGGTCGAATCCCGGGCCGGCGCGCCGCCGGGACGCGACCCGGCGCTGTGCGCCGGGTGCGGCGCCGCAACCGACGGGGGCCAACAGATTGTGGCGAACGCCGAACGACCACTGCCTCTTCGGAGGGGCAGGGCAACAAGAATCCGGAGGCAAGATGCAATTTCAGGACGCAAGCGCAAATCCCCCTGCTGGCCGTGAAGCGGGCTTGCGTCCGGTGACCCCCGGGGTGGCCGCTGGCAACGTGGTTGCGTCCTCGTTCTCGGACTACAAGATCATCCGCCGCAATGGCGCCGTGGTCGGCTTCGAGCCGTCCAAGATTGCGGTGGCGATGACCAAGGCGTTTCTGGCCGTGCGTGGCGGGCAGGGTGCGGTGTCGGCCGCGATCCGCGAGCAGGTCGAGAAGCTCACCGCCAACGTGGTGGCGGCGTTGATGCGGCGCCAGCCCGCCGGCGGCACCTTCCACATCGAGGATGTGCAGGACCAGGTCGAGCTGTCGTTGATGCGCGCCGGCGAGCACGACGTTGCGCGCGCCTACGTGCTGTACCGCGAGCGCCGCGCGCAGGAGCGGGCCGCAAAGGCGAAGGAGCAGGCGCCCGCGGCGGTGCAGCTTGCGATGCTGGAGAACGGGCACCGGGTGCCGCTCGATCTGCCGCGTATACGGGCGCTGGTCGAATCGGCGTGCGTGGACCTGAACGACTACGTCTCGGCCGAGGCGATCCTGACCGAGACGGTCAAGAACCTGTATGACGGCGTGCCGCTGGACGAGGTCTACAAATCGGCGATCCTGGCTGCACGCGCGCTGATCGAGAAGGACCCGGCGTACTCGTACGTGACCGCGCGGCTGCTGCTGCACACGGTCCGGCGCGAGGTGCTCGGGGAGGAGGTCACGCAGGCGCAGATGACCGTGCGCTACGCCGAATACTTCCCGAAGTTCATCAAATACGGCATCGAAGCCGAACTGCTCGACGAGAAGCTCGCGCTGTTCGACCTGAAGAAGCTGGCGCGCGCCTTGCGGCCAGAGCGCGACCTGCAGTTCAACTACCTTGGTCTGCAGACGCTGTACGACCGCTATTTCCTGCACCATCAGGGACGGCGCTTCGAGCTGCCGCAGGCGTTCTTCATGCGGGTGGCGATGGGTCTGGCGCTGAACGAAGTCGACCGCGAGGCGCGTGCGATCGACTTCTACGAGGTGCTGTCGAAGTTCGACTTCATAAGTTCGACGCCGACGCTGTTCAACAGCGGCACCCGGCACTCGCAGCTTTCCTCCTGCTACCTGTCCACGGTCAATGACGATCTCGACGGCATCTACGAGGCGATCAAGGAGAACGCGCTGCTCGCCAAGTACGCCGGCGG
>JBAIYN010000152.1:0-4602 GCA_037915775.1 Burkholderiales bacterium
CAGCTTGCGCCAAGCCAGCCAGACGAACAGGCCGAAGGCGACGGCAAACGCGAGGGAAATCCCGATCGGGCTCATTGCGGCAAGCGCAGCAGGGGACGGCAAAACGTACCGTCGGCGGCCGCCGCCGCGCTTGCGCTACCTCAATCGCGCGGCAATCGCCGGCGCGAGCGATCGATCTAAAACAACAACTAGAGCAGCAGCGTCAGCGCACCGAGCAGCACGAACAGCGCCGCCGCGATCCAGCGCATCGCCCTCATGTTCACGCGGTGCGCAAGCGCCTCGCCGAGCCACACCGCCGGCGCGTTGGCGATCAGCATGCCGAGCGTGGTTCCCATCACGACCGCGACCAGCGACGGGTACTTGGCCGCCAGCGCGACCGTGGCCAGCTGTGTCTTGTCGCCCATCTCGACGAAAAAGAAGGCCACCAGCGTGGTGAGGAACGCGCTGCGCCCGGGGTATTCGCGCGTCTCGTCGAACTTGTCGGGCACCAATGCCCAGGCGCCGAACAAGAAGAACGAGATCGCGACGATCCACTTCATCGTCGCCGGCTGCACCAGCGTCGCGAGCCACGCGCCGACCCAGCCCGCCAGGAAGTGATTGGCGAGCGTGGCGGCGAAGATGCCGAGGATGATCGGCCACGGCTTCTTCAGCTTCGCTGCCAGCACGAAGGACAGCAGCTGCGTCTTGTCGCCCATCTCGGCGAGCGCGACGAGCGCGGCGGAGACCAGCAGGGCTTCCAACTCAGATTTCTATCTGCGAGCCCAGCTCGACCACGCGGTTGGCGGGAATGCGGAAGAAGTCGTTGGCGCTGGCGGCGTTGCGCATCATCCAGGCGAAGATGTGCTCGCGCCAGATCGCCATGCCCGGCCGCTTGGTCGGAATCACCGTTTCGCGGCCGAGCACGAACGTGGTTTCCAGCATCTCGAACGGCAACCCGGCCTTTGCGGCAAGTTCAAGGGCCGCGGGTATGTCGGGCTGCTGCATGAAGCCGTAGCGCGTGATCACGCGGTAGAAGTTCTTGCCGAGATCCTTCAGGTCGATGCGTTCCGCGTCCGGGACGTACGGCACGTCCTCCACCTTCACGCTCAGGAACACGACGCGTTCGTGCAGCACCTTGTTGTGCTTGAGGTTGTGCAGCAGTGCGCTGGGCGCGATCTCGCGGTCGCCGGTCATGAACACGGCGGTTCCCGGCACGCGCGGGATGTCGTCGGCCATCAGGTTGATGAAGTCGTCGCGGCCGACCGCGTTCTCCCGCTTGCGGGCGATCAGCAGCTGCCTTCCGTGACGCCAGGTCGTCAGCACGGTAAACAGCGCCAGCGCGATCGCCAGCGGCAGCCAGCCGCCATGCAGGAACTTCAGCGTGTTGGCAGCGAAGAAGGTGCAGTCGATTGCGAGCAGCGCGCCGACGATGAGCGCGGCGAGCGGGCGCGGCCACTGCCACATCAGCACCATCACCGCGCCGACCAGCAGCGAATCGACCATCATCGCGCCGGTCACCGCCATGCCGTACGCGGCGGCGAGCCCCGAGGACGAGCGGAATTCGACCACCAGGAACACGACGCCTGCCAGCAGCAGCCAGTTGACGAGCGCGATGTAGATCTGTCCCTCTTCACGCGCCGACGTGTGCCGGATCTGCATGCGCGGCAGCAGGCCGAGCTGGATCGCCTGCCGCGTCAGAGAGAACGCGCCGGAAATGACCGCCTGCGACGCGATCACGGTGGCGGCGGTGGCCAGTATCACCAGCGGCACCAGGAACCAATCGGGCGCCAGCAGGTAGAACGGGTTCTCCACCGCCTTGGGATTGCGCAGCAGCAGCGCGCCCTGGCCGAAATAGTTGGCCAGCAGCGCGGGCCAGACGATGGCGAGCCAGGCGGCGCGGATCGGCCCGCGCCCGAAGTGGCCCATGTCGGCGTACAGCGCCTCGGTGCCGGTGACCGCCAGCACCACCGCGCCAAGCGCGATGAATGAAATCAGCGGGTGATCGGTGAAGAAGTGAATCGCGTGCACGGGGTAGACCGCCACCAGCACGCCGGGCGTCTGCGCGATGCTGGCGACGCCCAGCGCCGCCAGCGTGACGAACCACAGCAGCGTGACGGGACCGAAGAACACGCCGACCCGTCCGGTTCCGTAGGCCTGGATCAGGAACAGCCCGATCAGCACGGTCAGCGCGGTCGGCACGACGTACGGGTGAAGCTGCGGGGCGACGACCTCCAGCCCTTCGACAGCCGACAGCACCGAGATCGCCGGCGTGATCACCGCGTCGCCGTAGAAGAGCGTGGCACCGAACACGCCGAGCAACCCGAGAACGTAGCGCAGCCGCTTCTGGTGCCGCGTCAGCCGCACCACCAGCGCGAGCAGCGCGAGGATGCCGCCCTCGCCGCGATTGTCGGCGCGCAGGATCAGCGTCACGTACTTCAGCGTGACGATCACCATCAGCGTCCAGAAAACCAGCGAAAGCGCGCCGAGGATGTTCGCGTCGTTCAGCGGCACCGGATGCTGGGAGCCGAACACCTCCTTCAGCGCGTACAGCGGGCTGGTGCCGATGTCGCCGAACACGACGCCGATGGCGCCGAGCATCAGCAGCGGAAAGCGCGATCCGTGCGCCCGGGATCGAGTGTCTGTTGCGACCGTCGACATTGGAGTTTTGCGTGCTCGTGCCCTGCCGGCGCCAAAATCGGCGCGACTTTACGCCGATGCGGGACGCTACGCTTGCAGTGCAGCACCGGGACTTGACCTGGCGTGGCATCCGGCCGACAAAGTGAACGAAGGCGCTCCGACTCCTGATCCGCCACTTCCGGGCGACATGCGGCGGTCCGTCTGCGTGTTCGGCGCCAGCGGCTACATCGGCACCAACCTAGTGCCGCGATTGCGTGCCCATGGTTGGCAAGTGCGCGCCTGCGCACGCAATCGCAAGGTGCTCGAGGCGCGCGCCTGGACCGGCGTGCAACTCGTCGAGGCGGACGCACTGAAGCCGGAGACGCTCGCCGCCGCGCTCGAGGGCGTCGATGTCGCGTACTACCTCGTGCATTCGATGGCGGCGGGTCGCGATTTCGGCCGCCTCGATCTCGTCGCCGCCGGCAATTTCGCCGATGCCGCTGCGGCCGACGGCGTCAAGCGCATCGTCTACCTCGGCGGGCTGGTGCCTGCAGACGTGGATTCCGAGCACCTGGTGTCGCGCAAGCAGACCGGCGACCGGCTGCGCGCCGGCCCGGTGCCGGTGACCGAGATCCGCGCCGGCATCATCGTCGGCCCGGGCTCGGCGGCCTACGAGGTGATGCGCGACCTGGTCAACAACCTGCCGCTGATGACCACCCCGCGCTGGGTGCGCTCGAAGTCGAGCCCGATCGCGCTGCCGAACCTGCTCGAGTACCTCGTGCGCGTGGCCGTGCTGCCCGCCGCGGCCGGCCGCACCTTGGATGCGGGCGGTCCGGACTACCTGACCTACGCCACGATGATGCGCCAGTTCGGCGAGGTCGTCGGCAAGCACCCGGCGATCATCCCCGTGCCGGTGCTGACACCGCGCCTGTCGTCGTACTGGCTCGCGCTCGTCACCACCGTGCCGGCGCCGATCGCGCGCGCGCTGATCGGCGGCCTGAAGCACGACATCCCCGCGCACGACCAGGAATTGCGCGAGCTCGTGCCGCAAAGGCTGCTGACTTTCAGGGAAGCGGTTGTCGCCGCGCTCGAGGAAGAAAAGGCGCACACCGTCGCCGCGCGCTGGACCGAAGGCGTGCTGATGTTCCGCGGCGGGCGCCAGGACTACGCGTTCTATGCCAAGCGCGCGAGCGGCAGCGCCGTCGCCCGTGCGACTCCGGCCGCGCTCTGGCGCGTCGTCACCCAACTCGGCGGTGACAAGGGCTACTTCTACGCCGACGTGCTGTGGCGGTTGCGCGCGTGGATGGACTGGCTGGCTGGAGGGCCGGGACTGTCGAAGGGTCGGCGACATCCGACCGAACTGCGCGTCGGCGACACGATCGATTACTGGACCGTGCTCGCGCTCGAGCCGCAGCGCCGGCTGACGCTGAACTTCGGCATGAAGGCCCCCGGCAACGGCGTGATGGAAATCGAGATCGAGCCGCTGGCAGAGCGCGAAGCGCGCGTGACCGTCACCGCGTACTGGCACCCGGCCGGCATCTGGGGACTGCTGTACTGGTACGCGTTCGTACCCGCGCACCTGTTCATCTTCAAGGGCATGACGCGCGCGATCGCCCGGCGCGCGGAGTCGGCGCTCGGATCGATGCGCTGATCGATGCGCTGATCGACGCGCTGATCGACACGTCAATGGGACCGCGCCGCGGCCGCGTCACGCGGTCGACGCGGCGGCCGCGGTCGCTGCCTCGCGCTGGCGCAACGCACGGCGCAGGCCGAATAACACCTGCCCCATGACCAGCAACGCGCACAGCACGATGAAGGTGGCGCTGATCGGCCGCTGCACGAAAGTCATCATGTCGCCGCGCGACAGCAGCAGCGCGCGGCGGAAGTTCTCCTCGACCGGCGGACCGAGCACGTACCCGAGCAGGATCGGCGCGACCGGGAATTCGAGCGCGAGCAGGATCGCGCCGACGACGCCGAAGAAGAGCACCTCGCCGACTTCGAACAGGC
>JBAIYN010000362.1:0-1773 GCA_037915775.1 Burkholderiales bacterium
CGGATCGGTGGTGGAGGTAAGCGGGATCGAACCGCTGACCTCTTGCATGCCATGCAAGCGCTCTCCCAGCTGAGCTATACCCCCACGCGGGAAGGCGCGCATTATAGCGACGCAGCAACGGCGGGCAAATCAGCCTTCCGTCCGCGCCGGGTCGCCAGGCAGTAGCACGTCGCGAAACGCATCCATGCGCTTCCGTGCCGGCACCGGGGCACGGTGCCCTCCCGCGGCACGTAGGGCGATGGTTCGACCAGCTGCATGCGATGGACGTAGCGTGGGCGGTTGGGAAAGATCATTTCGGCTTGCACCCGCACGCCCCGCCTGGCGCCGGCAAAGACAGTGGACGCCGGTCCATCGAGGATCAGCGTCGCCACTCCGTTCACGCGAAGGCGGCGCGGCGTATCGAAGTCGATAAACAGCAGCGCGACCGCGGAATTGACCAGGCCATTGCCGAGGCTGCCGAACGTGCCGTTGCCGTCGTAGTCCGGGAATATCAGTTCGCTGACGCCGGTCACGCCGGAGGCGCCCCGGTCTTGAACAGCTTGCGCAACTGGTCGCGCAGCTGCGGGCTGTCTTCGTGTTTGTGGACCGCAACCGCATGCTGGACAGCGGCTTCGAGCAACTCCGAGTCCGAATCGGCGCTCATCGCCACCGTGCAGTTCATCTCGCTCGGATATTCGCGGCAATCGATGTACTTGCGTGCCATGGTCGTCTCCTCTCGCAATGCGACGTGCACTGCGAAACCATGCTGCGCCCGGCCGACCGGCCCGGCAATTCGCCTATATGCGTACGTGCGGAGATTCAGAAGGCGGCGCGCGCAAGCGCGTCGCGCAGCCTTCGCTGCACTGCATCGCGGCCGACCAGCTCGAGCACGGCGTCGATCGACGGCGTCTGCGTGCGGCCGGTCACGGCGACGCGCAGCGGCACGGCGAGCTGCGGCATCTTGAGGCCGAATTCGCCGATCAGTTGCTTCAGCAGCGCCGCCAGCGCGGCGCGCTCCCACGCAACGGTCGCCGCGCGTTCGGCAAACGCGCGCACTGCGTCGAGGCTCCTGCCCGCGAGATGCTGGCTGAGCAGCGCTTCGTCGATCGTGTGCGCGCCGTAGAAGAGCATCGCCTCGTCCGCGAGCTCGTTCAGCGTCCGGGCGCGCTGCTTCAGCAGCGCGACCACCGCCTCCAGCGACGGGTTTTCGCTGCCGACGGTGCCGCCCCGCTGCGCGATGCGCGGCGCCACCAGCTTCGCGAGCCGCGCGTCGTCGGATTCCTTCATGTACTCGCCGTTGAGCCACAGCAGCTTGTCGAGGTTGTACTGGGCGGGCGCGCGGTTCACGTGGTCGAGGTCGAACCAGGCAATCAGCTGCTCGCGCGTGAACTTCTCGTCGTCGCCGTGGCTCCACCCGAGGCGCGCCAGGTAGTTGAACAGCGCCTCCGGCAGGAAACCGTCCTCGTCGTACTGCAGCACGCTGACCGCGCCGTGGCGCTTCGACAGCTTCTGTCCGTCCGGGCCGAGGATCATCGGCAGGTGGCCGAAGGCCGGCAGGCTCGCGCCGAGGGCCTTGTAGATGTTGATCTGGCGCGGCGTGTTGTTCACGTGGTCGTCGCCCCGCAACACATGCGTGATGCGCATGTCGATGTCGTCGACGACGACCGCGAAGTTGTAGGTCGGCACCAGGTCCGCGCCGCGCGCGATCACCAGGTCGTCGAGCTCGGCATTCGAGATCGAGATCGGCCCCTTGACGAGGTCGTTCCAGGCGACCTCGCCGTCGTCGGGATTGCG
>JBAIYN010000397.1:0-4746 GCA_037915775.1 Burkholderiales bacterium
CGCCGCGCCGGGGCCGCCGATCGGCAGGATGCGGTTGCGCCTGGTTTCATCGTCGAGGCAGTCGGCGAGATACGCAGCGAGGTCCTCGTCGCCGATCGGCTTGCAGGCGGCGAGTGCGCCGTCACCGAACACGAGGAACGGCTTGCCTGCTTGCACGCGAGCGACCTGGCCCGACAGCGACTTGAAGTAGGCGGTCGGGCGGACGATCGAGTACGCGACGCCCGAATCGATCAACTCACGTTCGAACGCGAGCTTCGCGTGCTGGAACGCGAGGCGCGGCTTCTGCACGCAGATGGCCGAAAGCAGCACGAACTGGATGACGCCTGCGTTTTGCGACGCGTGCAACACACGGCGATGCGCGAGGTGATCGATGGCCCAGGCATCTGCCGGCGTACCGGTCCGCGACGCCATGCAGGAGACGACGGCATCGAAGCGTTCGCCGCGGAAGCCGTCACGCGCGATCGATTGCGCGTCGGTGACGGTGCCTTGGCGGAACTCGACGCCGGCTGGAAGAGCCGGGGCGCTGGCAAGGGCGCGGCCGAAGCAGACGATCGTGTGGCCGCGTGCGACGAGCGCTTGCAGCGCGGCGCGGCCGATGGTGCCGGTGGCGCCGAGGAGGAAGATGCGCCGCGGTTGAGGTGAACGCGGCGTCTGAGCGAATGGCATGGCGGAGGCGCAGTCAGCCATTGCGGCGCACGCGGCCAGCATTACGAAGTTCCTCACTGACGATTCGCGCAAACTCCGCAATCCACGGCTCGACCGCCATTGGCAGCGTGTAGCGCAGCTCCACGCCGGTCAGATCGACGCCGCCGGTAACGACGCGGAGCCAAGCGTCCACATCGGGGTCCGCGCGCGGGCTTCCGGCGCAGGTTCGGGGCTGTTGGCTGGATGACTCGCGGCGATCCACACCGTCGATCCTACGAGGCCTCCGCCGGCCAGGTCCACTCGCGCGCGCTGCGAGCCGCTAAGCGCCATTGTCGCCGACCGGCTGGGCGCCAACCCTGAACCGAGCTCCAGAGGGCCGAATGACATACACACGGTCCTGGACTCCCGACTGACCACCACTCGCCGCTGACGGCTGCGTCCTCTCGAGATCGGCAAGATACGCCCTAGCCGCGGCGACCGCGTCGGCCTCCGTGTCGAAGTCACCATCGATTCGGTATTCCTCGTTCGAGAACGGGTCGTAGCCCACGAGCTTCCACGTGGCGTTTTGCATCTTGGTTGCCAGGATGACGAACGAGCTCCAATACATCGGCAGAGCAGCCTCTGCATTTGAACAATGAGTCGATGTATTCGTCGCCGAGAACGTTGCTCGCTGATGAAAGCGGTCAGCGCGCCAAGTTCGGAGCGCAACGGGGGCACGAAAGCATGTGTCAATTGCATCCGCTGATGAGCAAGCGCAGCCTCCCGCGCAGCGCCGCTGGCGATCATCGGCCGGTGATGTAGTTCTCCAACTGCTCGATCATGAACCGCTGCTCGGAAATTATGTCCTTGACCAGATCGCCGATCGAAATGAGGCCGATCATCTTCCCGTTGTCGACCACCGGCAGGTGGCGGATCCGGCTCTCGGTCATCAGCGCCATGCATTGGTCGTTCGTCTGATCGGGGCGAACGTACAAGACCGGCGAGGTCATGATGTCGCGCACAGGCGTAGCGTCCGAGACACGCCCCAGCAACACGACTTTGCGCGCGTAGTCGCGTTCGGTGAGCATTCCCACGATCTGCCCGGCATCGAACACCACCAGCGAGCCGACGCCGTGCCGTGCCATCAGTTCGATCGCGGTTCGCACTGACGCGTCGGGTGCAATCGTATGTACCGTCTGGTTCGGCTTCGAACGAAGCACGCTCGCCACACTCTTCATCGCCGGCCTCCTTCCGAACAGGTCGCCGTCGAACGGCGACCCATTATCAGGTTTATTCCGGGAACGCGAGGATGGTGTCCCGCATGCTGGCGTCAGCCCAGACATCCTTGAACTTCTCCAGCATGCCGAGGTACTCGCGATCCTGCGTCAGCTTGATATTGAGCTGATGCATCTTGTCGAGACTGTCCGACTCGAAGTGCCAGTGGACCCTCGGGGCGCCGAACATCTCGATGCCGAACTTCATGTTCAGCGAATAACGCTTGTTGAGATAGGACGTCACTTCTCCGGCGAACTGAAGCGCAGCGGGTAGCGAGGCTGCGTTTTTCGCTGTCGCGGTGCGCATGAAGCGGAACATGGCTTTCTCCTCAAAGGCAAAGAAACCACGACCGTGTTCGCCTTCACCGCGAGGCGGGTGCGCATATGCCCTGCAGAGAGAGCCTCGCGCGGGGTCCGACCTGGCGGCGCGGGTCGAACACGAGGCACAGCGCGCGATCTCGACGCGCCCAGCGGTTGCGATATCGGGCGGGCCGAAGATCACCGCAAATACCCAGTTGGTCCTTTTAGTCCAACACGCTGGCGGTCGTCTTGATTCGGGTCAAGCTCGTGAATGGCGGTCAACGGCATTGACAATTCACCATCGCGGACCCTGGAGAACAGAGGAGCCTTCGGGGAAGCCGGGGCGGTTCAGATACGGCGCCTGAATTGGGTTCGGACTCTCAGTGATTTGCACGTCGATGCGCCGATGATTCTGGCGGAGGCGGTGAGATTCGAACTCACGAAGGGTTACCCCTTGCCGGTTTTCAAGACCGGTGCCTTAAACCGCTCGGCCACACCTCCGAAGAGCCTCAAGGATACTTGGCCGCTCGCCGATTTGTCGGCGGACGCGCTTGAACTGGCTTGCGGCAGCAGCGCTCCGTCGGCCCCGCCTACGCGGCACGCGCCGGTAACGCCCGTCCGCTCATGCTCCGCGCCTTCAGCGACGCCTGCACCGCGTCGCCCTCCAGCTCCCGCAACGCATCCGCCGCAATCCACCGCGCCGCCCGCGAATCCAGGGCCCGCAGCCGCCGTGCCGTCGCGATCGCCGCCTTGTTCAGCGGCACGTTGCGTTTGCCGATGCCGCGCAGTGCCCAGTTGACGGCCTTGCGCACGAAGTTACGGTCGTCCGTGGCAGCCCGCTCGATGAGCGGCAGCAGCGCGAGAAAGTCTTCGTCGGGCGCTCGTTTGTCGTGCGTCGCGAGGCACGCGATCAGCGAGAACGCGGCGCGTTTCACGAATTCCTCGTCGCGCTTCGCCCACGCGCGGATCTTGCGGCGCGCGAACGGCGTCTTCTCGAAGAGGTTCGCGCACACCTGGTCGCACACGTCCCAGGAGTCGAATTCGACCGCCCACGCTTCCATGTCGTCGCTGCGCAGCGCGGCGGGGTCGGCGATCATCGAAGCGACGATCCGCGCCTCGGGGATACCCGTTTTCCACAGCGTCAACGCGGCGGCGTGGTCCCGACGCGCCGCCCTGGCGATGCGGCGCATCTGCTCCACCGAGATGCCGAGCCGCTTATGTGGATTGATGCCGAAGTGCGCCATGCCGGCGACGTTGTGCGCGTTCGCCAGCGACTTCAGGTCGTGAAGGATCGCGGCGGCGGAAGCCATTCGGCGCGGGTCTCGCCGTCGCGTGAATCAGCCGCGTTCGAATCCGGCGTTACGGTCCATGCCGCGGACGACAGGCAGGTTCAGCTTCGGCGCCGCGATCGTCTTCTGCGCACGCAGATAACCCGCCACGACGTCCCAGATCGGCTCGCCGCGTGCTCCTTCTGCGACCGGCGCCCAACCCGCGACCTTGTACGTCTTGTCGGCCTCGATCGGCTTGCCGCCGAGCCGCATCTCGCTGATGCGCGATCCCATCGCCGCGGTCGGCTCGATCGCATACGTCAGCCCGCCCACGCGCACCATGTCGCCGCCCTGTTGCAGGTACGGGTCGGGATTGAAGAGGTTGTCGGCCACGTCCTCAAGGATCGTCTTGATCGTCGTCCCGCTCATCTCGGTGAGCGTGGTGTACGGGTACGTGATCGCCGTCTGATCCATCAGGTGCTCCATCAGGATCGTCTGCCCGGGCAGAAGCGTCGTGCCCCAGCGGAAGCCTGGCGAGAAAGCGATCTGCGCGCCCTTCACCTGCATGAGCGCGTCGCAGATCAGCTGGTCGAAGCTGCCGTTGAAGTTGCCGCGCCGGTACAGCAGCCCCTCGGTCACCGCCAGCGGCTCGGCCAGCCTGGCCGCATGCGGTTTGCGTGCGCTCTCGATGTACGCGGCCATCGCCGGGTCGGGCGCAAGCAGGTTGGCGAAGATCGGCAGCAGCTTGTAGCGCACGTCGACGACGCGGCCGTCCTTCACATCGAGGTCGAGCACGCCGAGGAACTTGCCGTTGCTGCCCGCGTTCGTCACCAGGGTCCTGCCGCCGGCGTTGCTGACGACCGTCGGCGCCGGCATCCCGTCGTGCGTGTGGCCACCGAGGATGGCGTCGATGCCGCGCACGCGTGCCGCGAGTTTCAGGTCGACGTCCATGCCGTTGTGCGAAAGCAGGACCACGACCTTGGCGCCCTTCGCGCGCACTTCGTCGACGTGCTTCTGCAGCCGCTCTTCCTGGATGCCGAACGTCCACTCGGCCACGAAGTAGCGCGGGTTCGCGATCGGCGTGTACGGAAACGCCTGGCCGATGATCGCCACCGGCACGCCGTTCATCTCGCGCATCACGTAGGGCGCGAACACCGGGTCGCCGAAGTCGGCGGTGACGACGTTCTGCGCGACGAAGTCGATCGACCCCGCCAGATCCTTCTCCACCGCCTGCTGCACGCGCTGCGCGCCGTAGGTCATCTCCCAGTGCGCCGTCATCA
>JBAIYN010000426.1:0-4015 GCA_037915775.1 Burkholderiales bacterium
GGCCGACTTCCTCCGCACCGCGACCGGCGACGATCGCACGCGCCGGCCACTGCTGAGCAGGGCAGCGGCCGCCGGCCGCGTCATCACGCTTGCGCTCCGGCAAGTCTGCATCGGAACGCGCTCCTAAGCTTCGCTTGTGCGGGGGCGCTGACGCAGCCGGTTCACGCTGAAGAACGATCGTCGCATCCCGCGATCATCGAGGGGTGCATACGATGGCAGCGAAATCGATCCTGTTTCACGACGATGCGCGCGAGAAGATCCGCGACGGACTCAATCAGCTCGCCGACGCGGTGAAGGTCACGCTCGGACCCCGGGGGCGCACCGTCGTCCTCGGCCGCTCCTTCGGCGCGCCGACCGTGATCAATTCGGGCGTGGCGGTTGCGCGCGAAGTCGAACTCGAGGACCCGCTGGAAAATCTCGGCGCGCAGATGGTGCGCGAGGTGGCCGCCAAGACCTCGGAGCTCGCGGGCGACGGCACCACCACCGCCACCGTGCTGGCTCAGTCGATGGTCAACGAAGGCGCGAAATTCGTCGCCGCCGGACACGACCCGATGGAGATCAAGCGCGGCATCGACCTGGCGGTCGAGCGCGTGGTCGAACGGCTGAAGGCCAACTCGCGGCAATGCGCGACCAAGCAGGAGATCGCCCAGGTGGGCACGATCTCCGCCAACGGCGACCAGTCGATCGGCACGCTGATCGCCGACGCGATGGAGCGTGTCGGCGAATCGGGCGTGATCAAGGCCGAGGATGCGCGCGGCATGACGTCCGAGCTCGAAGTGGTCGAGGGGCTGCAGTTCGACCGCGGCTATCTGTCGCCGTATTTCATCAACGATGCCGAAAAACAGCGCGTCGTGCTCGACGACGCGTACGTGCTGCTGTACGAGAAGACGATTTCGTCGGTGCGCGACTTGCTGCCGCTGCTGGAGGAGGTGATCAAGCAGAACAAGCCGCTGCTGGTGATCGCCGAGGACGTCAGCGGCGAGGCACTCGCCACGCTGGTCGTCAACGCGATCCGCGGCGTGCTGAAGGTGTGCGCGGTCAAGGCGCCCGGCTTCGGCGACCGGCGCATCGCGATGCTGCAGGACATCGCGACCGTGACCGGCGGCACGCTGGTGGCGGAGTCGACCGGCCGCACGCTGGAGAAGGCAAGCGTCGAGGACCTCGGCCGCGCTCGGCGCGTCGAGGTCGACCGCGACAACACCACGCTGATCGGCTCGGCCGGCGACCCGGACGCAATCAAGGCGCGCATCGTCGGGCTGAAGAAGGAACTGGAGAAGACGACCAGCGACTACGACCGCGAGAAGCTCGAGGAACGGATCGCCAAACTGTCCGGCGGCGTGGCGCTGATCCGCGTGGGCGCGTCGACCGAACTGGAAATGAAGGAGAAGAAGTCGCGCGTCGAGGACGCGCTGCACGCCACGCGCGCGGCGAAAGCCGAAGGCATCGGACCCGGCGGCGGCGTGGCGCTGATCCGCGCCGCCGCGGTGCTGGACGACCTGAAGAGCGGCTCGCTGTCGCAGCAGGCCGGCGTCGACATCGTGCGGCGCGCGCTCGAGGAGCCGCTGCGGCAACTGCTGCGCAATGCCGGACTGGAGCCGGCGCCGATCGTCGATCGGGTGAAATCGGAAAGCGGCAGCTTCGGCTACAACGTGTCCGCCGAGCAGTACGGCGATCTGGTCGCGATGGGCGTGCTCGATCCGACCAAGGTCACGCGGCTGGGACTGCAGAACGCAGCGTCGGTCGCCAGCCTGATCCTGACCACGGACTGCGTGATCGGCGAGAAGCCTGCGCCGCGAGGGCGCGGTGGCGGCGGCGGAATGGAGGAGCTGGGCGCGTAGCGCGGAGCGCGGCGCCTCACCGGCGGTCGGGCTCCGGGGCGGCCGGTTGCGCCTTTCGATGGCCGACCCACCAGCCGGCGAGCGCCAGCACGCCCGCCGTCAGCACCATCGCCGGGACGGGGCGACGGCGGATCGCACGCACTGCCGCCAGCGCCACCGTCGCCCACAGCGAACGCCCGCCCACGCCGGCGAGCGCATCGAGTAGTCCGCCGACCCCTCCGGCACCCGTGCCGCCGAGCACGCGGCCGACGTTCGAGACCACCGAAACGATCGCACTGATATGGCGGGTACCGGTCTTCAGCTCGACCATCGCCGAAGCGACTTCAATGCGCTCGATCTGCCCGCGCATGCGCAGCAGTTCGAGGCGCATCTGCAGCGACTGGCGTTTCATGGCGCCGGGCCCGCGGGACGGGATTCATCGGCGCCGGCCGCACGTCCCAGAATGGCGTCGCGATCCTGTGCCAGCTCGGCCAGCGTCTCCGACAGCAGCGGCGGCGCGTAATGCAGTTCGTGCTGCAGGCGGCGCACGACGAGAAAGCCGACGAACGCGTACACCACCGTCAGCACCAGCAGCGACCACGGCCCGGCCGCGTCCCAGAACACGATCAGCAGGAACGCGGACAGCCCCATCAGCGCGAGCAGCGCGAGCACCGCACCGATCAGCGCCAGCCCGACCCAGCGCATCAGCTGCGCGCGCGACTGCGCCAGTTCGACCGAAGCGAACTGCGCCCGCGTCAGCAGCAGATTCAGCGTCGACGCCGACAGGCGTCGTGCGGCATCGAGCGGCGAAGTCACCGGCGCGTGCCGTCAGTGACGCGCGACCAGCAGCCCGACCAGGAAGCCCACGCCGGCGGCGACCCCGATCGCGCCCCATGGGTGCGCATGCACCCAGTCGTCGGTGGCGCGCGCCGCGGCCCGGGCATTCTCGGCGGCGGCCTGCTGCGCGTCGTGCAGCTTCACGCGCGCGCGCCCCAGCGCTTCGGCGGCGCGATCGCGCAGTTCCTGCGCCTGCTGTCCGCTCGCGGTCGCAGCCTGCTTCAGCAGCGTCTCGACATCGTCGAGCACAACGCGTGCGTCGGTGACGAGTTTCTCGCGATTGATCGTTGCGGCTGTATCCATGACGAACCTCCTCGATGGGTCGAATTGATCCTAGGCGGCCACCCGCCGGTGTGGTTGACAGCTGTCAATTGCGGGAAGCCGTGCCCTGCGCGAGACGTATCCTCGCCGCAAAGCTATCCGCCGCGAATCACCTGGACGCGTTTGCCGTCGGCGACGCGGTCGCTCGGGTAGACAATCACTCGTTCGCCCGGTTCCAGTCCCTGCTCGACCCAGGCTTCGCCGCTGTTGCGGCCGCCGAGACCGACCGCGCGCTTGCGAGCACGACCATCGTCGACGACGAACACCGCCCAGCCGGCGCCGTCGCGAAACAGCGCGGCCACCGGAACCACCCGCGCGTCGGCACGCGCCTGCACCACGATGCGCGCGTCGACCCGGTACCCGTCGCCGAGCCGCTGCACCTGCGCCGGCGGCGACGTGAAATCGATCACTACGTTGACCCGCTGCTCCTCGATGCCGAGCGCGGAGACCTTGGTGAATGCGGCCGGCTCGACGTAGCGTACACGCCCGTCGAGGACGACGCCGCCGCCGGCGTCGATCGTCACCCGCGCGCCGGCGGCGACGCGCGTGGCCTCGCTCGACAGCACGTCGACGACGGCCTCGAGCTGGTTCGGGTCACCGATCTCCAGCAGCGGCGTGCCGATGCCGACCACCGCCTCGCTCTTCTGCAGCACCCGGAGCACGCGTCCGGCCACCGGCGACTCGATCGGCCAGTCGGTGCCCGGCCGTGCGACCTTTGTTCCCTCGCGGGCCCGCATCAGCGCCGCGCGCGCCTGCGCGGCGTCGTGGCGCGCTGCGTCGACCGCAAAGCGCGCGGCGGCGAGCGCCTGCGTCTGCACCTGCACTGCGAGCTCGGCCTGTTCGACCGCAGCATCGGCGACGAAGCCCTCGCCGCGCAGCTTCTTCTGCCGTTGCAGATCGGATTGCGCCTGCGCCAGCGCCGCGTCGGTGCGCGCGACGTTCGCCTGCGTCTGCGCAAACGCCGCGTCGGCGGCGCCCACGCGCTCGTTCAATTCGCGCGCCGTGCGCGCGTCAAGCATCGAAGGCGCTGCCGGCATCAG
>JBAIYN010000155.1:0-4156 GCA_037915775.1 Burkholderiales bacterium
CGTGCCGTCGCCCAGCCCGGTCGTCCCGTCGTCGCCGGTACGCGTGGCGATCTGTGACAGTCGCTTGCCCATGCGGCCATTATGCCGCCGGGCACCGCCGCGGGGATAAGATTCCCATCCCGTACCATGGGTCACGCACCCCTGATCGCGGATCACGAGGACATCATGAACGCTCCGGCATCACTGCGTCAGTTCGCGACACCTCTTTCCTCCGGCTTCCTGGATGCGTTGAAGGCGCGCTTCGGCGATCGCCTGTCGACGGCGGCTGCGGTGCGCGAACACCACGGCCGCGATGAGTCGCCGTTCCCGCCGACGCCGCCGGATGCGGTCGTGTTCGCGCAGTCGACCGAGGACGTCGTGGCGCTGGTCGAGCTGTGCGCGCAGCACCGCGTGCCGCTAATCCCCTACGGCGTGGGTTCGTCGCTCGAGGGGCATCTGCTCGCGATCCAGGGCGGCGTCAGCCTCGACCTGTCGCAGATGAACCGCGTGCTTTCCGTCAATCCGGAGGACCTGACCGCGACGGTGCAGGCCGGCGTCACCCGCAAGCAGCTGAACACCGAGATCAAGGACACCGGCCTTTTCTTTCCGATCGATCCCGGCGCCGATGCCACGCTGGGCGGCATGGCGGCCACGCGTGCCAGCGGAACGAACGCGGTGCGCTACGGGACGATGCGCGAGAACGTGCTGAACCTCACCGTCGTCACCGCGGAAGGCAAGGTGATCCGCACCGCGCAGCGGGCGAAGAAATCGGCGGCCGGCTACGACCTGACGCGCGTGTTCGTCGGGGCCGAAGGCACGCTCGGCGTGATCACCGAAGTCACGCTGAAGCTGTATCCGCAGCCCGAGGCGATATCGGCGGCGGTGTGCAATTTCCCGAGCGTGGCCGACGCGGTGCGCACGACGATCCAGACGATCCAGATGGGTATTCCGATCGCGCGCTGCGAACTGCTCGACACGGTCGGCGTGAAGGCGGTCAATGCGTACAGCAAGCTTCGGCTGCGCGAGTCGCCGCTGCTGCTGTTCGAGTTTCACGGCTCGCCCGCGAGCGTGCGCGAGCAGGCGGAGGCGGTGCAGGAGATCGCGCGCGAGCACGGCGGCATGGACTTCGAGTGGACGACGCAGGCGGAGGACCGCAATCGCCTGTGGCAGGCGCGGCACAACGCGTACTTCGCGGTGCTGCAACTGAAGGCGGGATCGCGCGCGCTGTCCACCGATGCCTGCGTGCCGATCTCGCGGCTGGCCGAATGCATCGAGCAGACGCTGGCGGACCTGAAGGACTCGTGGATCATCAGCTCGGTGATCGGTCACGTCGGCGACGGCAACTTCCACGTCGAGATGCTGATCGATCCCGCCTCGGCGGCCGACATTGAGGAAGCGGAGCGGCTGAATCGCCGCATCGTCGAGCGTGCGATCGCGATGGAAGGTACCTGCACCGGCGAACATGGCGTGGGCCTGCACAAGATGGACTTCCTGCGCATCGAGCACGGCGACGATGCGCTCGACCTGATGGCGCGCATCAAGCGCGCGTTCGATCCGCTGAACATCCTGAACCCGGGCAAGGTGGTGCGCCTGTAGCGCGAGCCGCCGCCGCAGTCCGGGCCGGGACGCTTCAGCGCAGGCTTTGCAGCACGCGATCGACCATCGCGCCGCTCTGTCCCAGGTAATTCGCCGGGTCGCACCAGGCGGCGAGCTGCGCGCGATCGACGTGGCGGCTGATCTCCGGGTGCTCGGCCAGCAGGTCGAGCAGCGGGCGGTCGTCGCGCAGCGCCGCACGGCACAGGTCGTAGACCAGGTCGTGCGCGTACTCGCGGCCGATGTACGGCCCGAGTCCCATCATCACCGCCTCCGACATCACCAGGCCGTTCGTGATGTCGATGTTGGCGCGCATCCGCGCCGCGTCGACCTCGAGCCCCTGCAGCACGAACCTGGCCTGCTTCAGCGCGCCGGCAAGCAGGCAGAACGCCTCGGGCAGCACGATCCACTCGATCTCCCACGGCCCGGTCGAGCGCTCGTGGTCGGCGATCATCGCGTCCATCAGCGCGGCCGCGTGCTGGCGCACGACCGACACCGCCGCGTGGATATAGCAGCACGAGATCGGGTTGCGCTTCTGCGGCATCGTGCTGCTGGAGCCGCGCCCGGGGGCGAACGGCTCGTAGACCTCGGCCACCTCGGTCTGCATCATCAGCTTCACGTCCATCGATAGCTTGCCGAGCGTGCCGCCGACCAGGCCGAGGAACGCGCCGACCTCGGCCACGTTGTCGCGCACCGTGTGCCAGGCGATCAACGGCTGGCCGAGGCCGAGTTCCCGCATCAGCCCGGCCTGCGTTTCCATCGCGCCCTTTTCGATCGATGCCAGCGTGCCGCAGGCACCGCCGAACTCTCCCACCAGCGCGCGCGGCTTCAGCTGCGCGAGCCGCTCGCGATGGCGCTCGACCGCGGCCAGGATGCCGGCCATCTTGTAGCCGAACGTGACCGGGATCGCCTGCTGCAGGTTGCTGCGGCCGATCACCGGGGTCAGCCGATGCTCGCGCGCCAGTCGTGCCAGCGCGGCCGAGATTTCGGCGAGGTCGGCGTCGATCAGTGCGAGTCCCTCGCGCATCTGCAGCACGGTCGCGGTATCGGTGATGTCCTGCGTGGTCGCGCCCCAGTGGCAATACTCGCCCAGCTTGTCGCGGCACAGGGCATTGAGCTGCGACACCACGCCGAGCACCGGGTAGCCGATGCGCTCGGTCTTTTCGCGCAGCTTGGCCATGTCGATCTTCGCCGGATCGCAGTTGCGCATGATCTCGTCGGCCGCGTCCTGCGGAATGATCCCGAGCGCGCCCTGCACCTTGGCGAGCGCCTTTTCGATCTCGAGGTACTTCGCGGTGCGGTTCTCGTCCGACCACACCTGCCGCATCGCGGCGGTCGAGAACATGTTGCCGAAGATCGAGGAGTCGATGATGGTCGCGGGCATGGTCGTCTCTGTTCCTTCGAAAGTTAAGGGCGCCGCAAGGCCGCATCCGCGCGCGCAATGGCGCGGACCGATCGGCGAGTTTGCCATCAAGCTGCATTGCCGGGCGGCCCGACGTATCCTCTGCTGTTTCAATCGATTCGAGGGCCCGCCATGACGAGCAATCTGCCGATCGACCTGCGCTCGGACACGGTCACGCGACCGACCGCGGCAATGCGCGCGGCGATCGCGGCCGCACCCGTCGGCGACGACCAGTACGGGGAGGATCCGAGCGTCAACGCGCTGCAGGAGCGCGTTGCCGCCCTGCTCGGCAAGGAGGCGGCGATCTTCCTGCCGAGCGGCACGATGGCCAACCAGGTCGCGCTGCGGACGCTGACGCGTCCCGGCGACGACGTGATCGTCAGCCGCGAGTGCCACGCGGTGTGGCACGAAACCGGCGGCTCGGCGGCCAACTCGGGGGTGCAGTTCACCGAAGTAGGCAGCCGCGGGGTATTCACGGTCGACGAATTTCTCTCCGCCGCCAAGCCGCGCGGCCACGTGATCTATCCGCCGACCACGCTGGTTGAAATCGAGAACACGCACAACCGCTCGGGCGGCGTGATATTTCCACGCGACGAGGCAGAAAGGATCTGCGCGGCGGCGCGCGCGCACCAGATCGCCACCTTCCTCGATGGCGCGCGGCTGTGGAACGTCACCGAAGCGACCGGCACGCCGCTCGCCCAACTCGCGGCGCCGTTCGACCTGGTTGCGGTCGCGCTGTCGAAGGGGCTCGGCGCGCCGGGCGGTTCACTGCTCGCCGGCTCGCGCGATCTGATTGCCACGGCCACGCGCTACCGGCGCATGTTCGGCGGCGCGATGCGCCAGGCCGGCATCTTCGCCGCCGCCGGACTGTACGCGCTCGACCATCACGTGGCGCGATTGACCGAGGACCACGCGAACGCCAGGCTGATCGCGCAGGCGCTGGCGGCGGCGCCGCAGGTGAAGCTCGACCTGGCATCGGTGCAGA
This sequence comes from Burkholderiales bacterium, assembly GCA_037915775.1. Lineage (GTDB taxonomy): Bacteria > Pseudomonadota > Gammaproteobacteria > Burkholderiales > Burkholderiaceae_F > JAKOQB01. Next base: position 3,960 of record JBAIYN010000155.1, read on the forward strand.
CCAACATCGTGGTGTTCCACCTCGCGGCGGGCGCTCCGGATGCAGCGACCGTGGTCGCGCGCGCAAAGGCACACGGCGTGCTGCTGTTCGCGTTCGGCCCGCGCACGCTGCGCCTGGTCACGCACCTCGACGTCAGCCGCGTGCAGTGCGAGCGCGCGGCGCAGGTCCTGGTCGATATCGTCGGCGCGCCCTGAGGT
>JBAIYN010000310.1:0-3155 GCA_037915775.1 Burkholderiales bacterium
AAGCGGACGGAAACCGGCTGCGGGTCGAACTGGGGCGCGTTTCGCAACCGGCGAACGTGGAAACGGCGGCTCGTCAGCTCGGTCTGCGCCCGGTCGACAGCGCGCATACCGTTTTCGTGCCGACACCGGCCACGCGGATCGAGGCATACCGGTGAAGCAGCCCGCCGCGATCAGATCGGGAGCGGTCAGCGGACGACGCCCTGTGAGCAAGGCCCGCGGCGGCGATCGCGTCGCATTCAACGCCAACCCGCTGCTGGTCGTCCGGTTGCCGGCGTGGCGGTCCAAGCTGTTGCTGTTCCTGCTGTTCTGCGGCTTTGTCGCGCTGGCCGGCCGCGCGATCTTCCTGCAAGGCGGAGTGTCGACCGGCTACTTCCAGCGCCAGGGTGAAGTCCGATACGCGCGCACGCTGGAAATGCCGGCGACGCGGGGCAAGGTGGTCGATCGCAACGGCGTCGTGCTCGCGGCGTCGGTGCCGGCGAAGGCGATGTGGGCGATCCCCGATGACGTCGACGCGACGCCGCAACAGCTGGCAAAGCTCGCGCAGCTTCTGCAGCTGCCGGCCGCCGAGCTGCGCCGGCGGCTTGCCAACGACGATCGCAAATTCGTCTACCTGCGACGGCAGGTCGACCTCGACGTCGCGCAGAAGATCGACGCGCTCAAGTTGAACGGAATTCACCAGACGCGCGAGTTCAAGCGCCACTACCCCGAGGCGAGCACGGTTGCGCATCTGATCGGGTTCACCGACGTCGAGGATCACGGGCAGGAGGGCATCGAGCTGGCGTTCGACTCCACTCTCGCCGGTCGCTCGGGGCACCGCCGGGTGATCAAGGACCGCATGGGACGCGTCGTCGAGGAGGACTGGCTGCTCGAGCCTGTCGATGGCCGCGACGTCGAGCTGTCGATCGACAACCGGATCCAGTATCAGACGTATTCGGCATTGAAATCGGCCATCGATGCCCACCATGCCAAGGCGGGGTCGGCATTGGTGCTGGACGTCAAGACCGGCGAAGTGCTCGCGCTGGCGAGCTGGCCCAGCTTCGACCCCAACGCCCGCGGCTCGTGGAACGTCGACGCGCTGCGCAACCGCGTCTTCACCGATACCTTCGAACCCGGCTCCACCATCAAGCCCTTTTCGATCGCCGCCGCGCTGGACTCGGGCCGCATCACACCGCAGATGCGGTTCAACACCGCGCCCGGCCGCTTGACGATCGGCGACCGCACCATCGGTGACGCGCATCCGCACGGTGTGCTGTCGGTCGAAGAGATCGTCGAGAAATCCAGCAATGTCGGCACGGCGAAGATCGCGCTGGAGCTGCCGCCCCAGCTTCTGTGGGACACCTATACCAGCGTCGGCTTCGGCCAGGCGCCGCGCGTCGGCGTCCAGGGCGCGGTTGCCGGCCGGCTGCGGCCGTACAAGGCGTGGCGGCCGATCGAGCAGGCGACGATCGCCTACGGCTACGGCGTGTCCGTTTCGCTGCTGCAGCTTGCGCGTGCCTATACGGTGTTCGCGCGTGACGGCGATGTGGTACCGCTGTCGCTCGTCAAGACGACCGGCCCGGTCAAGGGTGTGCAGGTGATCAAGCCCGAGACGGCGCGCGAGATCCGCCACATGCTCGAGATGGCGGTCAGCGACGAGGGCACGGCGCCGCAGGCCCGCATCGCGGGCTATCGCACGGCCGGCAAGACCGGTACTGCGCGCAAGTTGCGCAACGGCCACTACACGAACGCGTACGTCGCATCGTTCTCCGGGTTCGCGCCGGTTTCGGACCCGCGCATCGTGGTCGCGGTGATGATCGATGAGCCGAGCGGCGCCGCCTACTACGGCGGACAGGTCGCCGCACCCGTCTTCGCGCAGATCGCCGCGGCGGCGCTGCGTACGTTGCAGGTGCCGCCGGATGGGCCCATTTCAGTGCCCGCGCTGCCGGCGCAGGGCGTGCCGGAGGCGCTATGACTGGCCCGCACGCCGGGGCGATGGAGATCCTGACGTGGCTGCGCGCGCAAGGCGGGCCGCTGCTGGCTCGCGATCTGCAACTGGATAGTCGCCGCGTGATGACGGGCGATGTCTTCGTCGCCCTGCCGGGTGCGATTCCGGGCCGAAGCGCTGACGGCCGATCGTTCATCGATGCTGCGGTAGAGCGCGGTGCCGCGGCGGTCATCGTCGAGGCCGAAGGGTGGCAAGCGCATGACGTCGGGGTGCCGGTGCTGCCGGTGTCCAACCTGCGCCGGGTGGTTGGCCAGCTTGCGGCGCGCTTCTATGCGCTGCCGAGCGAGGGGCTCCTCGGCATCGGCGTCACCGGAACGAACGGCAAGACGTCCTGCAGCCAATGGATCGCGCAGTTGTTGACGCTGGCCGGAACGCGCTGCGCCGTGATCGGCACGGTCGGCAGCGGGTTTCCGGGCGCGCTGCAGGCAGATGCAACGCTGACCACGCCGGACGCGATCAGCCTGCAGCGCGCGGTGCGTCGCTTTGCCCATGAAGGCGCGCGTGCGCTGGCGATGGAGGTCTCGTCCATCGGCCTCGACCAGGGGCGCGTCAACGGCATGAAATTCGACGTCGCGCTGTTCACGAATCTGACGCGCGATCACCTGGACTACCACGGCACGATGGAGCGCTACGAGGCGGCCAAGGCGATCCTGTTCGACTGGCCGACGCTGACCGACGCCGTGATCAACCTGGACGACGCGGCTGGTCAGCGCCTGGTGCAGCGCCTGTCGAGCCGTGCGCGCGCCGGCGGCGTCCGGCTCACGGGCTACACCGTGCACGGCGCAGCCGCGCCGGCGGCCGTCGCGCGCACCTTGTCGGCCGACGACGTGCGCGTGACACCCGAGGGCCTGGCGTTCGCGATCCGCGGCAACGGCGCCGCGCACGCGGTGTCGGTGCCACTGGTCGGGGACTTCAACGTGTCGAATCTGCTCGGCGTGGTCGGAGCCGTGCTGGCGTGTGGCGTCGAACTCGATCGCGCCTGCGCACTGCTGCCGCAACTGGTGCCGCCGCCGGGACGCATGCAGCGATTCGGGGGCCATGGCGCGCCGCTGGTGGTGATCGACTATGCGCACACGCCGGATGCGCTCGAGAAGGCACTCGGCGCGCTGCGCCCGATGGCGAATGCCCGGCGCGGCAGGCTCTGGGTGGTCTTCGGCGCCGGCGGTGACCG
>JBAIYN010000148.1:0-2872 GCA_037915775.1 Burkholderiales bacterium
CGATCGGTCGCGGCATCGCCTCCGGCGGCTGCGGCGGGTAGCGCCCGTCACCTGCTCCCTGATAAGCAGGCTGCGCGCCGGACCGGCGCATGAAGTACCCGATCACCATCATCAGCAGCATGCCGGCAAGCACGACCAGCATGATCGTCGCCAGCGTGTCGCCGAATCCGAGCCACGACGCGAGCGCCGCCAGGCCGAGTCCCGCCGCGAGACCGAGCAGCGCGCCTTTCAGCGGGCTTGCTGCGGGTTTGGCGGCTGTCGCCGCGCCCGCCGCGGGCGCTTGCGCCGGCTGCTGTGCCGGCGTGGCTCGCTGTGCCGGCGGCGTCTGCTGCTGCGGCGGGGTCGCCTGCCGCTGCTGCAGTGTCGGCGATTGCTTGCCGAAGGTCTTGCCGCCGCCGAGACGGCGCTGTGCATCGGCGTCGAGCGACATCGACAGCGCGACGACGCCGATCAGCGCAACGATCACCCACTTCCTCATGCTCTTCTCCAGTTCAGATCTTCCGGCCCACGTGCAACGCGCATACGCCCGCCGTCAGATTGAACCATTGGACGCCTTCCAGCCCCGCGTGTTCCATCATCTGCGCAAGCTCTTGCTGCGACGGATGCATGCGGATCGACTCGGCGAGGTAGCGATAACTATCGCTGTCACCGGCGATCTTCCTGCCAAGCCAGGGCAGCACGTTGAACGAGTAGGCATCGTAGAGAGGCGAAAGCGGCTGCCATATGCGGGAAAACTCCAACACCATGACCTTGCCGCCCGGACGGGTAACGCGCTGCATCTCGGCCAGCGCGGCGTCCTTGTGCGTCATGTTGCGCAGGCCGAACGCGACGCTGACGACGTCGAAGCTTCCGCTGGCAAAGGGCAACCGTTCCGCATCGCACTGGACGATCGGCAGCATCAGGCCGTGGTCGAGCAGCCGGTTGCGCCCTTCGCGCAGCATCGCGCCGTTGATGTCGGTGAGCACCACGAGGCCCTGCGCGCCGACGCGCTTGGCGAACGCGCGGGCGAGGTCGCCGGTGCCGCCGGCAATGTCGAGCACCCTCATGCCCGGCCGCACATCGGCCTGGCGGATGGTGAACGCCTTCCACAGCCGGTGCAGGCCGGCCGACATCAGGTCGTTCATCAGGTCGTACTTCGATGCGACCGACTCGAACACCTGCGCGACGCGCTGTGCCTTTTCCTGCTCGCCGACCTGTTCGAAGCCGAAGTGGGTCGATCCCGGCTCGGGCTTTGCCATGGATGTTCCTGCTCAGTGAGGACCGTGCGCCGAGCGCGTCGGGAACGCGTACGCCGCGTTGCGCGGATCGTTGGGATCGCGGCTCAGTCCCGCGGCCTCGAGCTTGGCCAGGTACTCCGCCCACAGGCGCTCCTCGTGGACGCCGAGGTCGTACAGCGTTTCGAACGAGTAGATGCCGGTGTTGTGGCCGTCGGAAAACAGCGGCTGCACCGCGTAGTGCCCGACCGGCTCCAGATGCGTGATCGTCACGTCGCGCTTGCCGACCTGCAGCGTTTCCTGTCCGGGCCCGTGGCCGCTGACCTCGGCCGACGGCGAATAGACGCGCAGGAACTCGAACGGCAGCTTGAAGACGCGGCCGTCGTCGAAAGCGATTTCAAGCACGCGCGAGGCGGCGTGCAGCGTGATGTCGGTGGGTTGGGGATGTTCTGCTTCGGCCATGCGCTAAGCATAGCCGGAGCAGACGCACGGCGTCGCCGTCAGCGTTGCCAGCAGTAGGCCACGCCCAGGGTGCCGGTGGCGGTCTTCGAGCCGGTGTTGTCGAGCCCGTAGTTGCCGCAGCCCGGATCGCTGAAGTTGTCGTAGCTACCGCTGCAGCTTGCGCTCGCGCACGGAGTCGCGGTCAAGCTGAACGCCTGGCCGCTGCTGGTGAACTGCAGTGTCACTGCGTAGCTCTGCTTGCCCTCGGCCGGCGCCTTCTGCAACACCGGCGGCAGCGTCACCGCAGACGATCCGCTCGTGCCGCCGCAATCGGAGGCCGCGCTGTAGTTGTAGCAGCCGCTGCCGGTATAGACGCGCTCCAGGAACTGTGCGGCCTCCGACAGCGCGCGTTTCGCCTCGGCGCGCTTGGCGCGCGTGATATAGGCGCCGTACTGCGGGATCGCGATCCCCGCCAGGACAGCGATCACCACCACCACGATCATCAGTTCCATCAGCGTGAAACCGCGCATCGCCGATAGAGGCCGTCCGGCGCGCGGCCGGCCGCGCCCGATATCTCGCCTGGTATTCATTACTGGAACACCTCCCGCCACGCGGTGCGACCGCGGATCGACCCGCCGGTCTGCTGCTGGGCGATCGTCTTGATCGTCTGCACGTTGCCCGACGAACCGCCGGCGAACAGGAACACGTTCGTTCCCGAGTCGATCGCAATCAGGTTCTTCACGATACCGACCGACAATGTGAAGCTGTCGTAGCCTGCCTGGCCGGCGTCGATGAAGATGTTCTTCGACGTCTTGCCCCCGTTGAACGGATCGAGTGCGACGACCGTGCTAGTGCCGCCGCCCGCACAGATGTCCGAACTCGGTATCAAGGTCGGGAAGACGATACGTCCGGCGAGCAGCGTCGGCGCCGAAACCACGCGCTCGCCCGCCGCGTTTCCTGTGACCGGATCGGACACGGCAAGGTCGACGTACCAGCCGAGGTTTTTCGCGCTGTTTCCGGTGGACGTGTAGTCGATCGTCGTGCTGGTGACCGTGCGTGTCCCGCTGGAAAACGCGCTCAACACCTGTTCCTGAAGTTGCTTCCTGGCCGAGAGGTCGCCGTTCGAGTCGGTCGTGGGCGGGCTCGCGCAGGTGGTGTCGGTGGTGACAGCAGCGCCCGGGCTGTTCAGCGACGAAGTGACGCCGCGATCAAGAATT
>JBAIYN010000511.1:0-9422 GCA_037915775.1 Burkholderiales bacterium
TCGGCAAGAAGTTCCTGCCCGACGGGCTGTCGCGCGTGGCCGAGCTCAATTTCCTGCAGCCGCAGGAGCAGAAATTCCTGTCGCAGGTGCAGGGCCGCACCTACTCGTACATCTTCGGCCTCGTGGAGCGCTACATCGGCGCCAAGACGCTGGAGCTCGGCCGCGACCACGGCCTGGGCGACCAGGTCGCGCTCGAGGCGCTGGTGCGCATGAGCGACGAGGAGCTGAAGCACCAGGAACTGTTCCGCCGCCTCGATGCGATGGCCGCCGCGGGCATGCCGGCGGGCTACACCTACGTGCCGCAGCCGAACGACGTGGCCGGCTTCGTGCTCGGCAAGTCGACCTGGGCGGTGCTGGGGCTGGTATGCCACATCGAGATCTTCGTGCTATCGCACTATCACCAGAGCATCGATCCCGATCCCGATCTGTCGCCGCTGTGGAAGGACGTGTTCCTCTACCACGCGAGGGAAGAATCGCAGCACGCTATCCTGGACGAGCTGGAGTGGAAGCGCGAGGACGCCAAGATCACCGCAGAGCAGCGCGACCGCGCGGTCGGCGAACTGATCGAGCTGGTCGCCGCGGTCGACGGCATCCTGGTCGCGCAGGCTGCCGCCGATGCGAAGTACTTTGCGGCAGCTTGCGGCCGCACGCTGACCGCGGAGCAGGCGAAACAGGTGGACGCGACGCTGCTCGCCGCCTACCGCTGGCAGTACATCGTGAGCGGCGTGCAGGACGAGCGTTTCCAGCAGGCGCTGCACGCGAAGATCACGCCGGCGCAGTTCGAGCGCATCGGTGCGGCGCTCACGCCGATCATCACTGCGGTTGGACAGTAACCACGGGCCGCCACCGCCGCCGTCAACGTTGACCCAATTGCGGCGGTGGCGAATGGCGCCACCGTACCGAGCCTCCCCAAATGATCACGATCCAACCCGCCATCCGCAGCACCGGCACCGGCCCGAGCGTCATACTGCTTCACTCGAGCGGAAGTTCGTCGAAGCAATGGGATCGCCTGGCCGATCTCCTGCAACCGCGCTTCCGCGTGCATGCAGTTGATTTTCACGGTCACGGCGCCACGCCGCCGTGGCAATCGGACCGCCCGCTGACGCTCGCCGACGAAGCCGCGCTGGTGGAGCCGCTGGTCGAGTCGACACAAGGCGGCGTACACCTCGTCGGCCACTCATACGGCGGCGCCATCGCACTGAAGCTGGCGCTGACGCATCCGGCGCGGGTCCGCAGCCTGACCGTGTATGAACCGGTCGTGTTTCGCATGCTGTTCGACGCCAGCCTGACCGATGCATCGTCGCAAAGCGTGCTCGCCACCGCGGCCTCGATGCGGGCATGCCTGGCGCAGCACGAATTCGAAGCCGCGGCGCAGCGCTTCATCGACTTCTGGTCCGGCACCGGCACCTGGGATGCAATGCCGCCGGCACGCCGGCAGGCGGTGGCATCGCGCATGCCGGCCGTGATGCTGCACTTCGACGCGCTGTTCTTCGACTCGATGAGGCTTTCGCACCTGGCGACGCTGACGATGCCGGGGCTCGTCCTGACCGGCGCGCGCACGATTCCCGCGACACGGCGCATCGGAGAGTTGCTGCGCCACGCGCTGCCATGCTCCCGCCACAACACGCTGCCTGATGCCGGGCATCTGGGGCCGATCACGCACGCGCCTGCCGTCAACACCCGCATCGCAAGGTTCCTGGACGCCCGGTCTTCGCGTGCGGGCGCCTCCGAGCGCTTGGCCGTGGCCGCCTGACCGCTGCCGCCATGGTCGCCGCCCACTCGGAAGCATCGCTGCCCTTGCCGCTGCTCGCGCTGCTCGGCTTCGCCGCGTGGACGCTGCTGCTGATCTTCATGGTCGGCTGGCACCGGTGGAGCGGCATCCTGACCGGGCGTGCGCGGATCGCGTCTTTCTCCTCCACCGCGGCTGAGGGGCCCGACTGGTACCGGCGCGCGATGCGTGCGCACGCGAACTGCGTCGAAAATCTTCCGGTCTTCGGCGCCGTGACCCTCGTCGCGGCGGCGCTGGGCATCCGCGACGCGACGATCGACGCGCTCGCACTGGCGGTCCTTGTCGCGCGCGTGGGACAGTCGACCACCCACGTCGCCTTCGAGCAGACCAATCTCGTCGTGTCTTTCCGCTTCGCGTTCTTCTTCATCCAGCTCGTGGCGATGCTGGCGATCGGTATTTCGATCCCGGCGGCGATGCGCTGAATTCGTACATACGCGATGTTGCGTACGAGGATGGTCTAGGTAATACCCGGCTGCCAGTCGTCGGCGGGCTTGGTACACAGAGGGGTCCTGGAGACGCTCGTTGTCCGCTTCCTCGTGTGATACGGTTGCCGCGCCGCTGCCCGGCGTCGATGGCCATCGCCCTGAAATGGCCGAGGGCACCGCGCGGCGCGCAGCGTTCCCGCTCATCAGGACCCTGATGGTTTCGCATCGGCTGTCCGCACCATGGCGTCTTGCGAGCTCCGGCAGCTATCTGCTGACGAGCGCGGCGTTCTGCGTCGCCTATCTGTTGACCGAGGCTGCCGTCGGGTTCTACGACGCGGCGACGTTTCCTTCCGCACCCTGGCATCCGCAGGCGGCGCTGGCGGTTGCGCTGATCGCGCGCGGCGGCATCGCGTACGCGCCAGCGGTTTTCGTCGCCGTCTTTGTCGCCGAGGCGTTCCGGACCGCGGCGATCCTCGGCCCGGCTGGATACGGAATCTTGTGTGTCGGGGTAGCAGCCACGTACTGCGCGTCCGGCTGGCTGGTTGGCCGCCGCACGCGCTGGGGATCGCTCGATGTCGGGCTGGTCGACCTGACGCTGCTGATCGCGGTCGCGTTGGCGGTCGGCATCGTGGTGCCGGCGGTGTTTGAAGCGGCGTTGCTCGTCGGCGCCGCCAAGCCGCTGGTCAGGATCTTCGACCTGTTCCGGGAGCTGGCAATCGGCCATGTGCTCGGCCTGATCGTGCTGCTGCCGATCCTGCTGCAGTGGCCGACCGGGGCGTGGCGGGCGTGGACGGCATCGTCCACCGCATCGCGTGCGTTTGTACGCGACCTGTTGCTCTTCGTCCTGGCGGTCACCGGCGTGCTGGCGATCGTCTTCGTGGTCAAGCCGTTCGACGAAAACCGGATGTTCTACGTGATGTTCCTGCCGATGATCGCGGCGGGGATGCGATACGGCCTGATGGGGACGGCACTGGCGCTGCCGATCGTGCAGGTCGCGTTGATCGCCGCGCTGTCCGCGTTCGCCGCCAGCGATCTCGCTGCGTTCCAGTTTCAGCTCCTGATGCTGGCGCTGAGCGTGACGTCGCTGTATCTCGGTGCCGCGGCGAGCGAACGCGAGCGCGCGATCGAGCGCTGGGCGCAGACCGAGCGCGAGCTGCGCGAGGAGCGCGAATCGTTGAGCGAGGCGCAGCGCGCGGCGGCAATGGCCGAGCTGACCGTCGCGGTCGCCCACGACCTGAACCAGCCGCTGTCGGCGATCGGCACCTATGCGAAAGCCTGCCACCTGATGGTCGAGCGCGGCGAGACGGATCGTGCGGCATTGCTGAAGACGCTGAATCAGCTGGCGGCGGAAAGCGCGCGCGCGGGCCAGTACGTGCGCCACATGCGGGAGTTCTTCCGCTCCGGCGCGATGCGCAGCGAGCGGGTCGATCTGGCGCGGCTGATCGAGGCGGCGCACGCGCGCCTGCGCGATCGCCTGGATCGGGATGGCATCACGTGGCGAGCCATGGTCGAACCCGGGCTGCCGGCAGCGCGCGGCGACCCGGTCCAGATCGGCATGATCCTGGACAACCTGCTCGTCAATGCCTGCGACGCATTGCACGGGACGAGCCCGCCGCGCGTCGTCGAGGTGACCGCGCAACGCGTGCATGGTGGGGAACGCCCGATCTTGCGCGTCTCGGTCGAGGATACGGGCAACGGTGTTCCCGCCGAGGTGCGCGAGCAGTTGTTCAAGCCGCTTTCCACCAGCAAGCCCCACGGCATGGGACTGGGCCTGTCGCTGTCGCGTTCCATCGCGGAACGCCTCGGCGGCCGTCTCTGGTTCGATGCCGACCGCCGTCGAACCGCCTTCTGCCTGGATCTGACCATCGATGAGTGAACCCATGTCCGTCGGCTCCGAGCCGAAATACGTGTATGTCGTCGAAGACGACGCCGCCGTGCGCGAGTCGCTCGTTCTGCTGCTTCATTTGCGCGGCTACGAACCGATCGCGATCGACCGTGCCGAAGCTTTCCCGCCGCAGGAGGCGGTCGCACGCCCCGCGTGCGCGCTGCTCGACGTGCGCCTGCCGGGCATGTCCGGCCTCGATCTGCAGAGGAAGCTGAAAACGGAGAACTCGACGTTGCCGGTCATCGTGATGACCGCGCATGGCGACATCGCGACGGCGCGCAGCGCATTGCGCGACGGCGCGATCGATTTCCTCGAAAAGCCGCTCGACGAGGACGACCTGCTGCAAGCCGTCGATCTGGCGCTGCGTGCGGATCTGGAGCACGTCGAGCGCGCGCAGCAGTTCGAAGGTGTCCTCGAGCGCCTGCAGCGGCTGACCGAGCGCGAGATGGGCGTGTTCAACAGAATCACCGATGGCGCGCACAACCGCGAGATCGCGGAGGAGCTCGGAATCAGCCCGCGTACGGTCGAGGTGCACCGTGCGCGGCTGATGGAGAAACTGGGCGCGCGCCGTGTCGCCGACCTGTTCCGGATCCGCTTTGAGATCAACGGCCACGGCAGGAAGCGGGGTTGATCGATGACCCGGCCGGGCTTTGCCGTGCGGCGGCTGTCGAATAGGTAGATGTGCGTAAGTTGCGCGCGGATTTCGTTGCGCAACTCGACCTGTCAAGCTTCGTCCTGCATGCACGACGGCACGGAATTCAGGCGCAAGCCTGAATCCCGCTCCAGCAGGGCATGTGCCTTACGGTTGATTGGCTCAGCAAGCGCAGCAAGCGGGCGCACCCCCATGCGCCCTGTACCTTAAGTCCGCGAAACTCCACGGTTCGCGGACTTTTTTTTGCCCGTGCCGCGGCAAGCGGCAGTCTGCCGCGCGCTACGGCGCCGATGAAGGCTCGTCGCCCATCGCGAGCCGCACCAGGTCGGGCACGCGGCGTACGTCGAGCTTGTCCATCAGGCGCGCCTTGTAAACCTCGACCGTGCGGGCACTGATGCCCAGCTCGGCCGCGATTTCACGGTTGTGCTTGCCGGCGACGACGCGTTCCATCACTTCGCGCTCGCGCTGGGTCAGGCGCGCCATCCGTTCCTTCAGCTGCTGCGCCTTCGCCGCGCTTAGTGCGCGGCGTTCGTCGTCTTCGAGCGCGGCCGTGACCAGGGCGGCCAGCTTTTCATTGTCGATCGGCTTCTCGACGAAATCGAACGCACCGCCCTTCAGTGCGTCGCGCGCGGTCGCCGCATCGCCGTGACCCGTGATGAAGATCAGCGGCAACGTCACTCCCCGCCGCCCGAGTTCGCGCTGCAACTCCAGCCCGCTCATGCCCTCCATGCGGATATCGACGATCGCACAACCGCGCAGCTCCGGGCGGGCCTCGCCGAGGAAGGCTTCGCACGAATCGAATGTCCGGCATTGCCGGCCGCGCATTCCCAGCCACAGGGCAAGCGATTCGCGTACGGCACGATCGTCTTCGACGATGTAGACAAAGGAGGGCAGTTGCATGCGAGGGCGATCACCTTGAGGGTTGAACAGGTATCCGCGTCCGAGGCGGTCACCGGTGCCTGGAATATGTGATTATCACTTACCCACGCCTGACGGCGCGCGGCCTCGTACGGGAAACTCCCGAGTCCATACACGTCACAGGCGAGGCGCCCGTCGGCAGCGGCTTCTATACTGCCGCGCGCTTCGCGAGCGCGCGGCCGGCTCGCCCTCACTCGACCGATTCAGACTGCTCAACGAAGCGCTCGCGGCTCGCCGCGGCAGCGCGGGCATCGCGTGGCGCACCCACGATGGACTTTTCCGCACTGCTTCCGTTGCTGGTCGCGCTGCCGTTTGCGGGCGGCGCGCTGTTGCTGGCAACCGCGAACGCCCGGCGCCAGCGCGCCGCGACGATTGCCGGGGTGGTCGCGCTGGCCGGCGGCGCGATCGTGCTGGCGCTGTCACCGGTCGTCTTCAACGACGACATCGCCCGCTGGCGCATCGACTGGCTGCCGCAGGCGCATCTGTACTTCGGCTTCCGGCTCGACGGACTCGCTTGGCTGTTCGCGCTGCTGATCTGCGGCATCGGCGCACTGGTCGTCCTGTACGCGGCCTACTACCTGCAGCACGACGACCCCGCCGCGCGCTTCTTCGCTTTCCTGCTCTTCTTCATGGGAGCGATGCTGGGCATCGTACTGGCCGACAACCTGTTGCTGCTGGTCGTGTTCTGGGAATTGACCAGCCTCAGCAGCTTCCTGCTGATCGGCTACTGGAGCGGGCGCAGCGAAGCGCGCAACGGAGCGCGCATGGCGCTCGCGATCACCGGCGCCGGCGGGCTGGCGCTGCTGGCCGGCGTCCTTCTGCTGGGCCGGATCGCCGGCGGCTACGACCTCGATCTGGTGCTTGCGTCGCGCAGCGTGATCCAGAAGGATCCGCTGTACCTGGCTGCGCTGGCGCTGATCCTGCTCGGCGCGTTCACCAAGAGCGCGCAGTTTCCGTTCCACTTCTGGCTGCCGCAGGCGATGGCGGCGCCCACGCCGGTGTCCGCGTACCTGCATTCGGCGACGATGGTCAAGGCCGGCGTCTTCCTGCTCGCGCGCCTGTACCCGGCGCTGGGCGGCTCGGACGCATGGTTCTGGATGGTCACGCCGGTCGGCCTCGCCACGCTCGTGATCGGCGCCTACATCGCTATCTTCCAGCATGACCTGAAGGGCCTGCTCGCGTATTCGACCATCAGCCATCTCGGCCTGATCACACTGCTGTTCGGCATCGACACGCGGCTCGCCGTGGTCGCCGGCGTGTTCCACATCCTCAATCACGCGACCTTCAAGGCGTCGCTGTTCATGGCCGCCGGCATCATCGACCACGAGTCCGGCTCGCGCGACATGCGCCAGCTCAACGGGCTGTGGAAGTTCATGCCGGTGACCGGTGCGCTGGGTACGGTCGCGGCGGCCGCGATGGCGGGCGTGCCGCTGCTCAACGGTTTCCTGTCCAAGGAAATGTTCTTCACCGAGGCGGTGGCGAAGGACGTCGCCGGTGTGATGGACTGGCTGCTGCCGCTCGGCGCGACGGTCGCCGGCGTCCTCAGCGTCGCGTATTCGACGCGCTTCATTCACGACGTGTTCTTCAACGGCGAACCGGTCGGGCTGCCGAGGATGCCGCACGAGCCGCCGCGCTTCATGCGCGTGCCGGTGGAGATCCTGGTCGTGCTCTGCATCGCGGTCGGCCTGGCGCCGACGCTGACGATCGCGCCACTGCTCGCGGTCGGCGCGCAGGCCGCGCTTTTCGGCGGCCCGTTCGAGCCGCTGCCGTCCTACACGCTTGCGATCTGGCACGGCTTCGGCCCGGCGCTCGCGATGAGCGCGATCGCGTTCGCGGGCGGCTTGCTGCTCTATTTCGGCCTGCAGCGCACGGTCAATCTGCACCGGCTGGTGCGACTGCCTCTGTGGATCGCCAGCGGCGGGCGCGAAGCATTCCTTCGCTTCACCGAGGTCAAGGTGAAGGTCGCGCGGACCGTCACCGCCGCGATCCAGAATGGCAGTCTGCAGCGCTACCTGATGCTGCTGGTGCTGCTGGCGATCTGCGCCGGTTCGGTGCCCTTTCTGCAGTTCGGCTTCGGCGGCGGGACGAAGGGTGCGGCGACGCCGGCGAACCCCGCCGTCGTCGCGTTGTGGGCGATCGGCGTCGCGGCGACGATCGGCGCCGTTGCCGCGTTCCGCCACCGCCTCGTTGCGCTCGTGCTGCTGGGGGCGGTCGGCCTGGTCGTCAGCCTCGCATTCGTCTACCTGTCGGCGCCCGACCTGGCGCTGACACAGTTGCTGGTCGAGATGGTGACGATCATCCTGATGATGCTGGCGCTGAAATGGCTGCCGGCCGCAAGCGCGCCCGAGCCGGGCCGCGTGCGCAGGCTGCGCGATGCCGTGATCGCGCTCACCGCCGGCGTCGCCATCGCGGCACTGGCGTATGCGCTGCTCGCGCATTCGTCCGATTCGATCTCGCCCTATTTCCTCGCCACCTCCGTCAGCCAGGGCGGAGGTGCGAACGTGGTCAACGTGATCCTGGTGGACTACCGCGGCTACGACACCTTCGGCGAAATCACGGTGCTCGGCATCGCGGGCGTCGTGATCTTCGCGCTGCTCGCCGGATACACGCCGGCGGTGCGCAGCGACAGCCGCGCACCGGCATCGCGTTCGCTCTTCCTCGCGCTCGTCGCGCGGCTGCTGCTGCCGCTGGCGGCGGTGGTGGCGATCCACCTGTTTCTGCGCGGCCACGGCGCGCCCGGCGGCGGGTTCATCGCCGGCCTCGTGCTGTCGATCGCGCTGATCCTGCAGTTCATCGCGCACGGGCCGGGCTGGGTCGCGGCGCGTGCGTCGATCGACTATCGCGGCCTGATCGGCTGGGGACTGCTGGTCGCGGGCGGCACCGGAGTGGCGAGCGGGGTTTTCGGCGCCCCGTTCCTGACCAGCACGTATGCCTACCTGCCATTGCCGGTCGTCGGTCGCGTGCCGCTGGCGAGCGCGGCGCTGTTCGACCTGGGCGTGTTCCTGACCGTGGTCGGCGCCACGCTGGTCGCGCTGGTGTCGATCGGCACGCTCGGTGCGCCGGAGCGCGAGGGCGCGCGATGACGGTTGAACTGCTGCTTGCCAGCGCAATCGGCGTGCTGACGGCGGCCGGCGTCTGGCTGCTGCTGCGTGCGCGCAGCTTCGACGTGGTGCTGGGGCTGACCCTGCTTTCGTACGCGGTCAATTTGTTCATCTTCGCGATGGGGCGGGTTCGCATCGATGCCGCGCCGATCATCCGCGCCGGTGCGGCGCCGACGCTGGCGAACTACGCCGATCCGCTGCCACAGGCGCTCGTGCTGACCGCGATCGTGATCGGCTTCGCAATGACGGCGCTGATCCTCGCGATTGCGCTGCGCGCGCGTGCGGAGACCGGCAGCGACCACGTCGATGGCGCGGAGCCGTCCGCGGCCGATGGTGACTCGACATGAGCCCGGCGCCGATCTCGCACTGGCTGATCGCGCCCGTCGTGCTGCCGCTCGTCACCGGAGCGGCGCTGCTGCTGGTCGAGCGACGTGCGCCGAAGCAGGTGGCGCCGATCTCGCTCGGGGCGACGTTCGCGCTGGCGTTGATCGCGTGCATGCTGCTGGCGCGTGCCTCGGGCGGCGAGATCGACGCCTATCTGGTCGGCAACTGGCGCGCGCCGTTCGGCATCGCGCTCGTGCTCGACCGGCTGACCGCGCTGATGCTGACGCTCGCCGCCGTCGTCGCGCTGGCGAGCGTGCTGTACGCCCGC
>JBAIYN010000651.1:0-4913 GCA_037915775.1 Burkholderiales bacterium
CGTAGCCGACGCGGTTCGGGCCGAGGCGGATGTGCATCCAGCCGATCAGCTTGCGCTCCCACAGCGTCAGGTACGCCACGCAGACGAGCAGCGGCAACACGATCGCGATGATCTTCGCCAGCGCCCATACCGTCGGCCAGGCCACGCCGAACGCGCTCGCGCCGTATTCGATTACGCCCTGCACTAGCCGCGCTCCATCGCAACCGGCCCGAACATCGCGCCCAGGGCGCTCGTCGACGCGTGGCCCGCCGCCACGCGCACGACGCCATCAGGCAGGCGGTCGTCGACCGCGCATTCGAGCAGCGCCGACGCATCGCCCCGTCGCACGCGCGCCTTGTCGCCGGTTGCAAGGCCGAAGCCTGCCAGCGTTTTCGCGTTCGCCCACGCCTTCGGGGGGCGCGCATCCGCAGTCTGCTGCAGCGCCTCCGCACGCCGCACGATCGCGTCGCTGAAGTACACCGGCACGTCGGCGATTCGTTCAACGCCGGCCGCGGGCGCGACCTGCCGCGGCGCGATGTCGATCCGGTTCGAAAGACGCGCCGCGACGTCGGCCGGGATCGCGTCGGCACGCACGCTCTCGGGTGTGTCGTAGTCGAACCCAGCCAGTTCCAGCGCGTTGCCCAGCACGCGCAGCACCTTCCAGCCCGGCCTTGCGTCGCCCAGCGGCATCACCGTGCCGTTGAAACTCTGCACGCGGCCCTCGGTGTTGATGAAGGTTCCCGAGGTTTCGGTGAACGGCGCGATCGGCAGGATCGCGTGCGCGTACTCGAGCGCGCCGTTGCGATAGGGCGTGAAAGCGATCACCGTGTCCGCCGCGGCCAGCGCCTTCATCGTCGCGGCCGGATCGGCGGTGTCGAGTTCCGGCTCCAGGTTCCACAGCAGATAGGCGCGGCGGGGCTGCTCGATCATCGCGCGCGCGTTCAGCCCACCTGCCTGCGGCAGGGCGCCGGCGAGATAGCCCCCGACGCTGTTGGCTGCCTCGCCGAGCACGCCGAGGCGCGCGCCCGTGGTCTCCGCGATCCACTGCGACCAGGCCTGCAATTGCGCCGCCTGCGGCGACTGCATCGCCGCGTTGCCGAGCAGGACCGCCGCGCGCTCGCCCGAGCACAGGCTGGCGGCGATTCCCTTCGCGATCTCGCCCGCCGCGATGCCGCTCGCCGGTGCAGCGACGCTCTTCAGTTGCGCGACCGCGACCGCGACCTGTGCCAACTGATCGACCCACGCGCTCGGCCGCACGATGGCCTTGTTTGCGACCGGCATCAGCAGGTCGTCGTCGGTCGCGTGCACGATGCTCGCCTGGCAGCCATGCTTGACCGCGCTGCGCACCCTCGCCGCGAGCAGCGGGTGGTCCTTGCGCAGGAACGAGGCGACGATCAGCACCCGGTCGAGCCGGTCGATCTCTGCAACCGGCATTCCGAGCCAGGGCGCGCCGGCCCGCTTGCCATCGGCGGCGAAGTCGAATTGCCGCAGGCGAAAGTCGACGTTATCGGAGCCGAGCGCACGTACCAGCTTGCCGAGCAGGAAAAGCTCTTCCGCGGTGCTCGCCGGTGCCACGAGCGCGCCGATCGCGGCGGCGCCGTGCTTCGCCCGCACCGCCCCGATTGCCTTGGCAACGAAGGCGAGCGCGTCCGGCCAGTCGACCTCCTGCCACCGGCCGTCCTGCTTCAGCATCGGCCGCGTCAGGCGATCGGCCGTGTGCAGCCCCTCATACGAAAACCGGTCGCGATCCGAGATCCAGCAGTCGTTTACCGCCTCGTTCTCGAACGGGACGACACGCAGCACGCGCTGGTTCTTCACCTGCACGATCAGGTTGGCGCCAAGCGAATCGTGCGGGCTCACGCTCCTGCGGCGCGCCAGTTCCCATGTGCGCGCGGCATAGCGGAACGGCTTGCTGGTCAGCGCGCCGACCGGACACAGGTCGATCACGTTGCCGGAAATCTCCGAGTCGACCGTCTTGTCGACGAAGGCCAGGATTTCCGAATGTTCGCCGCGGCCGGCCATGCCGAGCTCCATGATGCCGGCGATCTCCTGCCCGAACCGCACGCACCGCGTGCAGTGGATGCAGCGGGTCATCTCCTCGGCCGAGATCAGCGGGCCGAGGTTCTTGTGGAACACGACGCGCTTGGGTTCCATATAGCGCGACGCCGACGCGCCGTAGCCGACCGCGAGGTCCTGCAGCTGGCATTCGCCGCCCTGGTCGCAGATCGGACAGTCGAGCGGGTGATTGATCAGCAGGAACTCCATCACGCCGCGCTGGGCCTGCTTGGCGCGCGCACTCGCGGTGCGGACCACCATGCCTTGCGTGACCGGCGTCGCACACGCGGGCATCGGCTTGGGCGCCTTCTCGACCTCGACCAGGCACATGCGGCAGTTGGCCGCGATCGAAAGCCGCTTGTGGTAGCAGAAGTGCGGCACGTAGATGCCGAGCCGATTGGCGGCATCCATCACCATGCTGCCTTCGGGCACCGACACCTTCGTGCCGTCGATTTCGAGTTCCACCATCTAGACGTACTCCGGCACCAGGCAGCACTTGTGTTCGATGTGGTGCTCGAACTCGGAGCGGAAGTGCTTGATGAACGCGCGCACCGGCATCGCCGCTGCGTCGCCGAGCGCGCAGATCGTCCGACCCTGGATGTTGTCGGCAACCGAGTTCAGCAGGTCGAGATCCTCCGGCTTGCCCTGGCCGTTCTCGATCCGGTGCACCACGCGGTACATCCACCCGGTGCCTTCGCGGCACGGCGTGCACTGGCCGCAGCTTTCCTCGTAATAGAAGTACGACAGCCGCTCCAGGGACCTGACCATGCAGCGCGTGTCGTCCATCACGATCACGGCGCCCGATCCCAGCATGGAACCGGCCTTGGCGATCGAGTCGTAGTCCATGTCGGTGGCCATCATCACGTCGGCCGGCAGCACCGGCGCCGACGAGCCGCCCGGGATACAGGCCTTCAGCTTCCGCCCGCCGCGCATTCCCCCCGCCAGTTCGAGCAGCTTCGCGAATGGCATGCCGAGCGGCACCTCGTAATTGCCGGGCCGCTCGACGTCGCCCGAGACCGAGAAGATCTTCGTGCCGCCGTTGTTGGGGCGGCCAACCGCAAGGAACGCCTCGCCGCCGTGATTGATGATCCACGGCACGGCCGCGAAGGTCTCGGTGTTGTTGATTGTCGTCGGCTTGCCGTACAGGCCGAAGCTCGCCGGGAACGGCGGCTTGAAGCGCGGTTGCCCCTTCTTGCCCTCCAGCGATTCGAGCAGCCCGGTCTCCTCGCCGCAGATGTACGCGCCATACCCGTGCGTGGCATAGAGATCGAAACTGAATTCCGATCCGCGGATGTTCTTGCCGAGGTAGCCGGCCGCATAGGCCTCGTCGAGTGCTTCCTGGAAGCGCTCGTAGTCGGCCCAGATCTCGCCATGGATGTAGTTGTACCCGACGCTGGTCCCCATCGCGTAGGCGGCGATCGCCATGCCTTCGATCACGATGTGCGGGTTGTAGCGGAGGATGTCGCGATCCTTGAACGTGCCGGGCTCGCCCTCGTCCGAATTGCAGACCAGGTATTTCTGGCCCGGAAACTGGCGCGGCATGAAGCTCCACTTCAGGCCGGTCGGGAAGCCCGCGCCGCCGCGTCCCCGCAGCGCCGACTTCTTCACCTCGGCAACCACCTGGTCCGGGGGGATCCGCTCCGCGAGGATCTTCAGCAATGCGCGATAGCCGCCGCGGCTCTCGTAATCCTTCAACCGCCAGTTGCTGCCATCGAGATCCCCCAGGATCATCGGCTGGACGTGGCGGCCGTGGAAACAGGTCTGCACCGTCATCGGCTCACCGCGCGGATTTCAGTTCGTCGATCAGCGCATCGAGCTTGTCGTCGCTCATGAAGCTTTCCATGCGCTTGTTGTTGACCAGCAGGACCGGTGCGTCGCCGCAGGCGCCCATGCACTCGCCCTCCTTCAGGGTGAAGCGGCCGTCCGCGGTGGTTTCGTTGAAGTCGATGCCGAGCTTCTTCCTCAGATGCTGCGCGGCGCGATTGGCACCCGACAGCGCGCACGGCAGGTTCGTGCAGACGGTGATCTTGAACTTGCCGACCGGCTCCGTGTTGTACATCGCGTAGAAGCTCGCGACTTCGTACACCGCGATCGCCGGTATCTGCAGGTAATCGGCTACCTCCTGCATGATTTCCTTCGAGATCCAGCCGTGCTCGTCCTGCGCGATCGCCAGCGCGGCCATCACCGCCGACTGCCGGCGCTCCGGCGGATACTTGGCGATCTCGCGGTCGATCCTGGCCCGCGCGGCGGCCGACAGCAGCGCCCTGTGTTCCGGTACTGCGCTCACCGGTCGATCTCCCCGAACACGATGTCCTGCGTTCCGATGATGGTGACGGCGTCGGCGATCATGTGGCCCTTGGCCATCTCGTCCAGCGACGCGAGGTGCGCGAAGCCCGGCGCACGGATCTTCAGCCGGAACGGCTTGTTCGCACCGTCGGACATCAGGTAGATGCCGAACTCGCCCTTCGGGTGCTCCACCGCCGCGTATGCCTCGCCGGGGGGAACATGGACTCCCTCCGTGAAAAGCTTGAAGTGGTGGATCAGTTCTTCCATGTTCGACTTCATGTCGATGCGCGACGGCGGCGCGATCTTGTGGTTGTCGGTCATCACCGGCCCCGGATTGGCGCGCAGCCAGTCAACGCACTGCTTGATGATGCTGTTGGCCTGCCGCATCTCCTCGACGCGCACCAGGTACCGGTCGTACGAGTCGCCGTTGACGCCGACCGGGATGTCGAACTCGACGCGGTCGTACACCTCGTACGGCTGCTTCTTGCGCAGATCCCACTCGACCCCCGAGCCGCGCAGCATCGGCCCGGTAAAACCCATCTGCAGCGCGCGCTCGGGCGACACCACGCCGATGCCGACCAGGCGCTGCTTCC
>JBAIYN010000640.1:0-1703 GCA_037915775.1 Burkholderiales bacterium
CCTTCGCTTTTGCTTCGGCGATCTTCTGGTTGTAGCCGGTGAGTCCCCGCACGCCGACCTTGCTCATCACGCGATAGCGGCGATCCATTTCCGCCACGCACCAGTTCAGCGCATGCGCTGCCTCGCGCATGTCGGTCACGACCGGTGCCAGCAGGTGCGGGATGCCCTCGTACACCGAAAGCTCCAGCATCTTCGGGTCGACCAGCAGCAGCCGCACCTGCGAGGGGTCGGCCTTGTACAGCATCGACAGGATCATCGCGTTGATGCCGACCGACTTGCCCGATCCGGTCGTGCCCGCGACCAGCAGGTGCGGCATGCGCGCCAGATCGATCACGACGGGCTTGCCGCCGATGTCCTTGCCCAGCCCGAGCGTCAGCAGCGAGTGGCTGTCGTTGTAGACCTGCGAGCCGAGGATCTCCGAGAGCTTGACGATCTGCCGCTTCGGGTTCGGCAGCTCCAGTCCCACCAGGTTCTTGCCGGGAATCGTCTCGACCACGCGGATCGACACCAGCGACAGCGCGCGCGCCAGATCCTTCGCGAGGTTGACGATCTGGCTTCCCTTCACGCCGACCGCGGGCTCGATCTCGTAGCGCGTGATCACCGGCCCCGGGTACGCGGCCACCACCGCCACTTCGACGCCGAAGTCCTTCAGCTTCTTCTCGATCAGGCGCGAGGTGAACTCCAGCGTCTCGGTCGAGATCGTCTCCACGTTCGCGGGCGGTTCGTCGAGCAGGTCGAGCGCCGGCAGCTTGGCATCGGAGAGTTCCGCGAACAGCGGCACCTGCTTTTCCTTCTGCTTGCGCTCCGACGGCTTCACGCGCGCTTCGGCCCGCTCGATGTGCACCGGCGGCGCCTCGTCGATGCGCTCGCGCTCCTGCTCCAGCCTCTGCTCGCGCTGCTGCGCGACCGCCTCGCCGATCGCCCGGTCCTCCTCTTCCTCGCGCGCCGCGCGCGAGCGCTGTGCCAGCGATTCGAACCAGGCTCCGACCCGTTCCGCCAGCGCGAGCCAGGAGAAATCGAAATACAGGCTGGCACCGAGCGCGATCGCCACCAGCAGCAGCATCGTGGCGCCGGTGAAGCCGAGCGCCATCTGCAGGCCAGCCGCGATCAGACCGCCCAGCACCCCGCCCGGTGTGCCCGGCAGCGCGACGGTCAAGCCGTACAGGCGCAGCGCTTCGAGCCCCGTGCTGCCGATCAGCAGCACCGCGAATCCGAGCCCTTGCAGCCAGTCGGGCAGGCCGCGGTCCGCGTATGCGGCGTGCAGCCGGCGAAATCCGCGGATCGCCCAGGCGGCGCCGCCGATCACCCACAGCCACGCCGACACTCCGAAAACCAGCAGCAGCACGTCGGCGATCCACGCGCCCACGCGCCCGCCGGCGTTATGGAGGACGGCGCCCGACGCCGTATGAGAAAACCCGGGGTCGGCGCGCTGATAGGTGAGCAGGACCGCCGCCAGCGCGACCACCGCGACCGCCCCGAGGATCCAGCGCGCTTCGGCCAGCAGGCGCGCTCCGCGTGACGGCGCTTCGACGGCGGGCGCGCCGCGGCGGCGCGCGTGCACGCCGCCCGATTCAACCGATGTTGTTTCCATGCGAGTCGACATCGGCGGATTATAGGAACGCCGGCTGCACCGATTCGTCCGAACCCGCGCGGGGTCGTCGCCGCGACCTGCCGGTTCGGCGCACCGGCTTGCGAGCCGTGCG
>JBAIYN010000526.1:0-2030 GCA_037915775.1 Burkholderiales bacterium
GCCGCGCATTCGCCCGATCGCCACGGCACGTTCCGGGACTGCGAGGCGATGCTGCCGTACGTGGCCGACATGGGCTTCGATGTCGTCTACTTCCCGCCGATCCATCCGATCGGCCGGGTCAACCGCAAGGGCAGGAACAACGCACTCGCGACCATCGCCGACGACGTCGGCAGCCCGTGGGCAATCGGCAGCGCCGAAGGCGGGCACAAGTCCGTGCACACCGCGCTCGGCACGCTGGCCGACTTCGAGCGGCTTGTCGGTCGCGCGCGCGAACTGAACATGGAAATCGCGCTCGACCTCGCCTACCAGTGCGCGCCCGATCACCCGTACGTGAAGGAACGCCCGCAGTGGTTCCGCCGGCGCCCGGACGGCACGGTGCAGTACGCCGAAAATCCGCCGAAGAAGTACCAGGACATCTATCCGTTCGATTTCGAGAGCGACGACTGGCAGGCGCTGTGGCGCGAGCTGGCGGACGTGATCCAGTTCTGGGTGGATCGCGGGGTGAAGATATTCCGCGTCGACAATCCGCACACCAAGGCGTTTCCCTTCTGGGAATGGGCGATCTCCACCATCAAGGCGCGCCATCCCGACGTGCTGTTCCTGTCCGAGGCGTTCACGCGGCCCAAGGTGATGCACCGGCTCGCGAAGCTCGGCTTCTCGCAGAGCTACACCTACTTCGCCTGGCGCAACACCAAGCGCGAGCTGACCGAGTACTTCACCGAACTCGCGCACGGCCCCGGCCGCGACTACTTCCGCCCCAATGCGTGGCCGAACACGCCGGACATCCTGACCGAGTACCTGCAGCTCGGCGGGCGGCCGGCGTTCATGGCGCGGCTGGTGCTCGCGGCGACCCTGAGCGCGAGCTACGGCATCTACGGTCCCGCCTTCGAGCACATGGAGTCCACGCCGCGCGAGCCCGGCGCCGAGGAGTACCTGCACTCCGAGAAATACGAGCTGAAGGCGCGCGATCTGAAACGCGGCGATTCGCTCTCCGCCTTCATCGGCCGCGTGAACCGGGTCCGTCGCGACAACGCCGCGCTGCATGCGAACGACTCGCTGCGCTTCCTCAACGTCGACAACGAGCAGCTGATTGCGTACGCGAAGTCGACCCCGGGACTGGACAACGTGGTGATCTGCCTCGTCAACCTCGATCCGCATCACACGCAGAGCGGCTGGCTGCAGATCGACCTCGCGGCGTTCGGAATGGCGCCGGATGCGCCGTTCCAGGTGCACGAACTGCTCACCGACGCGCACTACCTGTGGAACGGCGCGCGCAATTACGTCAGCCTCGACCCGCAGCGCGTGCCGGCGCACATCTTCCGCCTGCGGCGCCGGGTGCGACGCGAACAGGACTTCGACTACTTCATGTAACCCGAGGCCAGAGGGTTGAAGCCAGACACCCGCACCCAGCTGCAGCCGGCCGCCGAGCAGGCCGACGTCGACGACCCGCTGTGGTACCGCGACGCGATCATCTACGAGCTGCACGTGAAGGCTTTCTACGATGCCAGCGGCGACGGCATCGGAGACTTTCGCGGCCTGACCGAGAAGCTGGACTACGTCGCCGAGCTCGGCGTCAACACGATCTGGCTGCTGCCGTTCTACCCGTCGCCGCTGCGCGACGACGGCTACGACGTCGCCGACTACCACAACGTCCATCCGGCCTACGGCACGCGGCAGGACTTCCGCGCCTTCGTGCGCGAGGCGCACCGGCGCAACCTGCGCGTGATCACGGAACTGGTGATCAACCATACCTCCGACCAGCATCCGTGGTTCCAGGCCGCACGGCGCGCCCCGCGCGGATCGCACAAGCGCAATTTCTACGTGTGGAGCGACGATCCGAACAAGTACGCCGGCACCCGCATCATCTTCACCGACAGCGAGAAGTCGAACTGGACCTGGGACGAGGTGGCGCAGCAGTACTACTGGCACCGCTTCTTCAGCCACCAGCCGGACCTGAACTTCGACAACCCGCGCGTGCGCCAGGCCGTCTTCCGCACGATGCGCTTCTGGCTCGACATGGGCGTGGACGG
>JBAIYN010000670.1:0-3746 GCA_037915775.1 Burkholderiales bacterium
ATTGTCCACGACGACCGGCGTGTCGAGATACGTCAGCACCGGGTCGGCCCCGTACTTCTCGCGCACGAAGCGCTTCCATTCATCGGTGTACATGCGATCGGCGTCCGCGCGCGACTGCCACAGGTACACGCCGCCCGCAGTGCCGCCGTCCTCGGCCAGGATGTAGTACTTGCGGATCAGGCCGGGCAAACCCTTGTAGCGCGGCGCCGTACCCAGAAAGACTTCGCGCGCCTGCGCGCGGGTCATCGGCTGCGGAAGGCTGAATTGCGCGATCACCGTGATCATGGTGCCCCTCCTGCAATTTCCGCTTTAGGTCGCCTTGGCGTTGACCAGCACGTTGATGACGAAGATCACGAGCCCGATCAGCGTCGCCGTCGCCCCCACCGCCACCACCGGCATCAGGGAGGGTTGCCCGGACAGCATCACTCCCAGGCCGACCATGAACACCGGCAGCGCGAGGTTGTGAATCCAGAAATGAAGGTGCGCCAGCCGCGTCGTCGACGCGGCCGGGTACAGGTGATACACGACGCCGGCCAGCGCAAGCGTCGCCCAGCCCAGCAGGTTCAGGTGTGCGTGCACCGGAGCCAGCGTGAAGTCCTGCCGAATGCCCATGATCAGTCCGAGCGTCGCGCCGATCAGAAGATAAACGATAGCGATCTTGATGAAACGAAGTCCCATGTCTCCTTCTCCTCTTTTGTGGTTGTGTTTCTTGTTGACGGCCGTCGATCGGGGTTCGTTGCGATCTACCAGTCGGTCCGCGGCAACACCGGATCGTCAGGCCAGCCGGACTGTAACGACTACCGTGACAGCATACACATCGCAGCCGCGGGCGAGAACGTTTCCGATCGGCTCTTCGCGCGCGCAGGAATCACGCGTCGAGCACAAGCTGGGTCTGGGTGACGACCGCGCACAGCTTGCCCTCCGCCGACCGGATCTGGGTCTGCCAGACCTGGGTCGTCCGTCCGCGGTGGAACGCCACGCAGTCACCGACGACGGTGGAGTTCATGCGCGCGGCGCCGATGAACTTGGTGCTCGAGTCCGTCGTGGTCGTGCGTTTGCCCGCGGGCAGGTTCAGCACGGTGCCGATCGCGCCGAGCGTGTCGGCGAAGGCCATGACTGCGCCGCCGTGCAGTACGCCGCCGGTGGTGCATAGATCGGGGCGCACCACGAGTTCGCCGACCACGCGCTCGGGCGAAAGCTCGAGCAGGCACACGCCCATCAATCCGGGGAAGAGCGGATTCAACAACTGCTGCATCGCTTCGATCGAAAGCATCACGTCCTCCATCAGGTTGTGCGGCACCGGCACCTGGCCGAGCCCTTCATCGCTCGATCTGCCAGCGCCGCGGCTCGCGACACTCGAACAATTCGATCAGCAGATCGTCCGGACCGGCAACCATCACGTAGCGGAACTTCGGTTCCTCGCGAATCGCGTTGCGGAACTCGAATCCGCGCGATTTCATGCGGGCGACGAGCGCGTCCAGATCGTCGGTTTCGATGCCGAGGTGATGCACGGCGCCACCGCGCTCGCGCCGCTTCGGCGCCTGTTCGTAGACCTGCACGAACGCGCGCCCGATCGCGATGCGGACGTTGCGCACCGACGCGGCGTCCTCGTCCCAGACCACCCGGCCATGGAACATCGTGACGAAGAAGTCGACCGTCGCCTGAAGGTCGGACGCGAAGACATGGACGTGATCGAGGCTTACGCGCACGGAGGTCCGGACCGCGCCGTCAATCGCCACACGCCAGCGCCGTTGCTGCGTTCATGGTTCAGCCCAGAAGGCCGCCGCCCCACGGGTTGTCGATCACGTACAACCATCTGCCGTCAGGCTGCCTGCGCAAGACGTCCGAGGTCGTGCCCTCCATGCGCACCGGCGTCCCGTCGGGTCCGCTTCCGGCGAGGGACCATCGCACCACCGAAAGCGCGATGTCGCCAGCCTCGACCAGCGCCCGCCGACCCGGCGTCAGGGTCGGCTGCAGCGAGAGGAAGCCGCCCAGTGCCTCGCGGATCGCGGCGTGGCCTTTGGCCATCTGGCCCGGCTGGGGCACCAGCGTCGCGCCAGGTTCGTACATCGCCACCACCGCGTCCAGATCGCCGCGGTTGAACGCGTCGAAGAACGCTTTGACGGCTTCCTCGGGTGACATGAACGCCATCTTCGCCTCCTTTGGCTGATTTCTCCCGACAGCGCGCGCCGATCGCAGCGTCGCGGCAAATGCACTTACAGCGCCCCGATCGCGGCGAGCGCGCGCCGGACTTCCTCGATGCCGTCGGCCGACAGCGGCGCCTGCGGCGGCAGCGGTGCGCCGACCGCATACCCCTGCAATTCGAGTCCGCCCTTGATGCAGGCCGCGAGGTTGTACTTGGCGAACGCCTGGTTCAGGTTCCACAGCGGCCGTTGCCGCTCCATCGCCGCGGCCCACTCGCCGCGCCGGCACAGTTCGTAGAGTTCGACGCTCTGGCGTGGCGCGACGCAGGCGGGGCCTGCCATCCAGCCGACGCCGCCGATCATCATCACGCAGACCGGAATGTGCGCCGAGGCGGCGAACACCTCGATGCGGCCCTCGACGCGATTGATGATCGACAGCAGGCGGCCGGTGTTGACCGACGCGTCCTTGATGTAGCGAATGTTCGGGACGCGGCTCAGGCGCTCGATCACCGGCAGGCTCAGATCCGAGCGCTGGAAGTTCGGGTTGGTGTAGAGCACGAGCGGAATCGCCACCGCATCGGCGATCGCCTTGAAGTACGCGAACACGCCTTCGTCGGCGATCGGGAAATAGACCTCCAGGATCGCGAGGATGCCGCTGCAGCCGAGGCGCTCGAACTCGCGCGCCTGGAAGACCGCGTCGGCGATCGTCGTCGACGCCACTCCGGCGACGACGGGCACGCGGCCGCGCGCCGCGTCCACGACGACCTCGACCACCTGCCGCCGCTGCGCCCACGACAGGTAGGCGAACTCTCCGGTCGACCCCAGTGGCGCCAGCCCATGGACTCCGGCCGCGATCAGGTCGTTGCACAGCCGCGCCAGCACGTCGGCATCGACCTCTCCATTCGCCCGGATTGGCGACACCAGGTAGGGGAAGACGCCGCGGAATGGCGATTCGCTCATCGCACGATCATGGCCGACGCTCCAGCGCGAGCTTCACGCCGAGCCCCAGCAGCACCGCCCCGCTCGACCGGTAGAGCCAGACCAGCACCCGCGGACGCGAGCGCAGCCAGCCCGACAGCAGTCCGGCGAACAGGCCGACCGGCCCCTTGATCAGGAACGTGAGCCCGGCGAACAGCAGCCCCAGCACGAAGACGGCGAGCGTCGGGCGCGCGGCGCCGGGCAGCACGAACTGCGGCATGAAGGCGAAATAGAACACCGCGATTTTCGGGTTCGACAGGTTGGAAAATGCCCCGTCGAAGAACAGGCGCGCCAGCGAACGCACCGATGCATTGCCGAGCACCAGTTCGGCCCGCCTGGTCAGCAACAGGCCGACGGCGAGATAGATCAGATAAAGCGCGCCGACGACCTTGAGCGCGACAAACAGCCATTCCGACGTGCGCACCACCGCACCCAGCCCGAGCGTCGCCAGCATCGTGTGGCCGACGAGGCCGGTGCTGACACCGGCGGCGGTCACGACGCCGGCCGCGGCGCCCTGCGCAACCGAGCGCGACATCACGAGCAGCATGTCCTGGCCCGGAGTCGCGATCAGCAGCAGCGATGCGACGATGAAGAGCACCCACGAGACTTCGAGCATGGCCGGCT